>CAZEMY010000115.1:0-7749 GCA_964513405.1 uncultured Desulfobulbaceae bacterium | reverse complement strand
TTGCCGGAGAAAAGATAATAGAATCTCTCAACCCGAATTCCATCGGAGAATAAATGATCACTTTTTTCCCACTGTTGCAGAGTGCCTATACAAAGCAGTTTATCCTGTACCGTCCTGGACAGGCCACTTATAAGAGCGGAATTTAACAAGGCACAGCATTTGCCGTGGGGTAATGAGGCGGCACACGGATTTCTGGCAGCGGCCCTGTGACTCTCTCTGTAGTAAACAGTATCCATTTTTTTTAACGGCCAATGTGCCGGCATCAGGGTGACCCGGCTGTCACATCAATAAAACATGCTTTCCTGTTTAGTCAGCATGAAGTTATTTGTCAATGACAAACGAACTCATGATTTTTTCCTCGTGATTACGGGAGCAGTAACCAACGCTGATTTTCATCGGTAATTTGATAATCAATACGATTCTACCGTGAATTATGGCAAGTAAAGAATGCATACAGGTGAAAAATGTGGTAGGTTTGGGGGGAGTTGGTAATAGTTATTTCCTCACCTAACGGCGGTTTTTTGAAGCTGCCTTAAACCAGTCATAAAAACAGAAAAAATGGACCCACAAACACTGCCGGCAAAGGAGAAGGAAATTTACCGGAAAATAAAAGAACAGTATTCTGTAGCCTTTGAACCGTTTTCAGTTGCTAATATAAGGCTTAATTTGCTTAAAATAACCGATCTGGAACAGATCCTCGATGGGAAGAATCCCCTTGACGATCCTTCTTCTTTTCCGTTCTGGACCCGTCTCTGGGAGGCAGCCATTGTTCTCTCGGGTTTTGTCGGACAGCAAAACTTTGCCAGGGGTACAACTGTTCTGGAACTTGGAGCAGGGCTTGCGGCTCCAGGATTAACAGCTGCCGCCAGTGGTTGTGAAGTGGTGTTAAGTGATTATGAAGAAATGATTCTTGATTTTTCCAGGGTCAGTGCGGCGGCAAGTGGTCTTGATAATGTCTCTTTCACTCTTCTTGACTGGCTGAATCCGCCGGAAATGGCCAGGTATGATGTTATTCTCGGGGCGGAGATTCTTTTTAGGGAAGAATTTTTTCAGCCCTTGCTGACAATTATTGACAAGACTTTGAAACCAGGCGGTACGGTTTACCTTGCCCATGATGTTCGTCGTCAGAGTTTGAAGCCTTTTCTAAATATGGCATCTGAAAGGTATCGTATTTCTGCTCAAAAAAAGAAGCTGAAAAGCCTTGAAGAAGACAAGGAAATCCTTTTGACCAGATTAGTTGCCAGGTGACAGGTAAGTGTCCCCCTGTAACCTGTAGTAAACCTGTAACCTGTAACCTGTAACCTGTAACCTGTAACCTGTAACCTGTAAATGTACCCGGTTGGTTTAAATATAGAGAACAAACTATGCGTTGTGGTCGGTGGCGGTAATGTTGCCGAGCGAAAGGTAATGGCTCTGCTTGTCGAAAAAGCCAGGGTTTGCCTGGTCAGTCCGGAGGTTACCCCTGTTCTTGCTGCTCTTGCTGATGAAGGAAAATACAAGTGGCTTAAAAAAAAATATGATAAGGCTGATCTAAATGGAGCCTTTCTTGTCTTTGCCGCCACTGATTCACCGGAGGTGCAGGACAGGGTATATGGTGATTCGGAGCAGCTTGGTATTTTGGTTAATGTCATTGATGCTCCCGGGAAATGCTCATTTCATGTCCCGGCTGTGGTACGGCGGGGGGCTCTCTCCATCGCTGTATTCACCAGGGGTAACAGCCCTGCGGTAGCTGCCATGATCCGCAATCAGCTTGCAGAGATGTATGGAGGAGAGTATGCACTTCTCCTTGAGTTGATGGGTACCATCCGCTCTGTTGTCATAGAGGCATGTGATACAGCCGAAGAGAGAAAAAAAATGTTTGCAGATATTCTCCATGACGACATGGTGAGCTGGATTCGTGATTCTCAATGGGAGCTGGTTCAGCAACATATTGAGACGGTTATCGGTATAGACATAAAAATGGAGTTTTCTGAGTTTAAGTCAGGATAAAATGAGTTTTTTGCTTTTTCAGATCAGTTTTGCTGCCTATTGGCTGGCAATGGCTGCGTATCTTGTTTTCTGCCTTACCGAACGGGAAGATGTTCGCAAAGCGGGACGGAAGATTTTTTTTGCAGCTGCCATTGTTCATTCGTTAAACATCATTGCCCGCTTTGTTGAGTCAGGACACACACCGATTACCACGGTTCACGAAATCGTTTCCTTCTCGGCCTGGTCAATAGCATGGTGTTATCTTTCTTTTCGCTGGCGGTATACTATAAAAAATTTCGGTACCTTTGCGACTATTCTCGTGATGGTACTGATGACCATCTCTGCCCTGGTTCCCAAGGGTATCATTCCTCTACCTCCGTCTTTTGACTCCTGGCTTTTTCCTGCCCATGCCTGTTTGTCGATTATTGCCAATGCGTTTCTCGCCCTGGCTTTTATAGGGGCTGTTATGCATCTTCTTCAGGAGCGGGAACTTAAACAGAAACGGTTTGGTTTTTTCTATTCCCGCCTCCCGTCACTTGAATCCCTGGAAAGGCTTAACCACCATTGCCTGAGTGCAGGTTTTGCACTGATGACCCTTGGGATGTTTTTAGGATATATCTGGGCCAGACAACTCTGGGGAGGGTATGACTGGTTGTGGCAGCCAAAAATCGTTGCTTCAATAGTTACCTGGCTTCTCTATGCCGCTCTTATCCATCAGCGGTTCACCATGGGGTGGCGTGGTCGTCGTTCAGCTATCATAACTATTATTGCCTTTTCTGCGGTTGTGTTGACCATGGTCTTTTTGTTTAAAGGAGCTGGCATCCATGGTGGCTGAAACCATTGTTCTCCTTGGGGTCAACCATAAGACAACACCCCTTGCTGTCAGAGAAAAACTTGCATTATCCTCCGGTTATGATGAGCCCCTTGAAGCCCTGGCTCAGGTATCTTCAATTAATGAGTATTATCTCCTTTCCACCTGTAACCGGGTGGAAATTCTCTTCACCTGCACCAATGTCAGTCTGGCCCGGCGGGAGGTATTGGACAGGTTATTTATCACCAGTGTCAATCGTGAAGAAATTGCAGGTTGTTTCTATCTCCATGAAAACAGTGATGCCGTCCGCCACCTGCTGATGGTTGCCTCCAGTCTTGACTCCATGGTTGTTGGCGAAACCCAGATTCTTGGTCAGCTCAAGGAAGCGTTTCGGCATGCTTCGGAAAAGAAAACCAGTTCTCTAATCTTAAACAGACTGCTTCACAAGGCGTTTGCGGTGGCAAAACGGGTTCGTACTGAAACTGAAATAGGTGCCAGTGCGGTATCCATCAGTTATGCTGCCGTCGAGCTTGGGAAAAAGATTTTCGGAAACCTTGCAGACAAGCGGGTTATGCTGATTGGAGCGGGTGAAATGGCAGAACTTGCCGCTGAACACCTTGTCGGTCAGGGAGTAAAAGAGGTGGTGGTTGCCAATCGAACCCTGGAAAGGGCCGTAACCCTTGCCCGGCGGTTTAACGGTCAGGCCGTGGCACTGGCAGAAATTGTTCAGCAGTTAGAGGTGGTTGATATAGTAATCAGCTCAACCGGGGCAACTGAATTTGTCCTTGTTAAAGAGCAGATAGCTCCGGCGATGCATAAACGAAAAAACAAACCTCTTTTTTTGATTGATATTGCAGTGCCAAGAGATCTTGATCCCGCCATCAACGAACTGGATAATGTATATCTTTATGATATTGATGATCTCAATAATGTTGTTGAGAAAAATAGATCCAAACGGGATCAGGAAGCTGTAAAGGCGGCCAGAATTGTTGATGAGGAAACCATAAAGTTTGCGGGCTGGTTAGATAGTATGGAGGTAACCCCGACCATAAAAGAGCTGCGAACCCTCGGTGACCAGGTATGCAGAGAAGAGCTTGCCCGGACACTTACCCGTTTAAACGGTTTAAGCAGTGAGGATAAGAAATCAATTGAAACCATGGCCTTTGCCATTGCCGGCAAACTATGTCATAACCCCTTGCATTATTTGAAAGGTAAACACCATTGTATCACCAGTCAGGAACGGGTAAGGAGAGTTCGTAGTATCTTTAACTTTGACGGGGAGGGTAAGCAGATAAACAAATGATGGCTGAGCGAATTAATATCATTGATGATGAACTGTTAATTGTCCGTCACTCCGGTGAAATCCCGGAGATTACCCTCAATGCTTCTCTTTATCACCTCTCAGGCGAACCTGAGGGGCCGGGTCTTATCATCACTGAAAAGGAGTTAAGAGATTTTCAGGATGCAGCTCTTATCCGTTCAAGAGAAATTATACTTCGTGACCTCGACCCTGATAATCGTGACCTTGGTTTATATCGCGGCCTTAAACGAACAATTGCCAACTACCGGCGCCATCATGATTTTCTGGCAAGGCTTGGTCGCCGGGATATGGAGATCAGGGAAATAACCGCTCAGAAATTGTTGCAGTTTCTTAAACAGGAGGTGGAAGATGTGGAATCGGGAAAACGGGGTTCATCCATAAATTGCACGCCTGTGGAAATGATTGATTTTATTAATGTTTTAAAGGTTGATCGCAATCTGTTGCCCAAAGGATGGGCCGAACTCTGCATGAATGGCAATGAGGGGTTTTAAGTCTATGCGAATTGGTATTATTGGAACCGGTAAACACGGCAGCCGTTATGCAAACCATATCGTCAATGATATTGATGGCCTGGAACTGACTGCAATCAGCAGACGCTCTCCGGGGTGTGGGGTGAGAGGTGATGGGATTTTGTTTTGCTTGTTTTAATAATTATATCAGCCTTTGGCTGTATACTATTCTGTCCTCTGTCTTCTGATACAGGTACCTGATAACAATGTCTTTTTTTGAAGAGGAGTTGCAGACAAGACTGCTGAAGATTGATGAGTTGGGGTTGTTGCGCAAGCTTTATCCAGCTCAGAAGTCAGGGGGAGTATTTATTCAGAATGGGGATAATACTTGTCTTAACCTTGCCTCCAATGACTATCTTGGTCTTGCTTCAGATCGTGATTTTGTCCATAGTTTTTATCAGCAGAAAGAAGCGGGTAATTTATTGGATAGCTTTGGTCCGGGAGCAGCGGCATCCCGTCTGATGACCGGAAACCATCCTGCTTACCAAATGCTTGAGAGACGGTTATCTGCTCTGTATGGGCAAAAATATGCCCTTGTTTTCAACTCCGGGTACCATCTCAATGTAGGTGTTTTACCAGCCCTGACGGATAAAAATGACCTGATTATTGCCGATCGGCTCTGTCATGCCAGCCTGATTGATGGGATGCGGTTGTCCAGAGCATCGTTTATCCGTTTCCCCCATCGTGATTATGAAAAATTAGAGTGTTTGCTTGCCAAAAAGAGGCACGATTACAGGCATCTTTTTATCGTAACGGAATCGGTTTTCAGCATGGATGGGGATGTGGCTGATCTTCGCGTTCTTGCTGAGATTAAAAAAAAGTATCAGGCTGTTCTTTATGTGGACGATGCTCATGGGGTTGGGGTTTGTGGGCAAACCGGTCTTGGAGTTGGCGAAGAACAGGGCGTTCTTGATGAAATTGATTTGCTGGTTGGAACTTTTGGCAAAGCCTGGGGCGGGCAGGGGGCTTTTTTAATTTCTTCCCCGGTGGTAGGGGAATACCTTGTCAATACAGCTCGTTCCCTTATTTTTACCACCGGATTACCGCCAGTCAGCCTGTCCTGGCTGATCTTTGTGGCAGGTTTTCTTGCCGGGATGGAAGAAAAACGAAGAAACCTCAGGGAACTGGCGAAATGGCTGCGACTTGAGTTGAGAAATTGCGGATTGGAAACAAAATCATCTTGTGCAAGTAATATTATCCCGGTCATCATCGGTGATTCGGGCAAGGCTCTTGCTGTGGCGGATTCATTAAGGGCCAATGGGTTCTGGGTGAATGCGGTGCGCCCCCCAACCGTGCCGCCGAAAACAGCAAGATTGAGAATTTCTCTTACTGCGTCAATGAGTAAAGATAAACTGGCTCCTCTTCCTGGGCTTATCTGTAAGCATTCGGGTTGGTGAGAAACCCGTGAAAAACTACACTTATCTCTTCATTTATTTTGTAATATCCGCCACATAACGGATATTTTTTGCTTTGTCTTCCATGAAAACTCACTGGTTAGTAAAAAAAAACAACCCCCGCTGTCTTATTTTCATGGCTGGTTGGGGGATGGGACCTGAACCATTTGCCGAAATCAAGGTTAGCGGGGCTGATCTTCTCCTCTGTTATGATTACCGTAAATTAGATGCAGTACCTGATGCGGAAATGTTTGGTGGCTATCAGCGGCTTGATATTATTGCCTGGTCCATGGGGGTCTGGATGGCTGCCCGCTGTTTTGGCGGTAATGACTTTCCTTTTGCCTCGGCAACAGCCATTGGCGGTACGATTCATCCGTTAGACGACAGAAAAGGTATAGCGGTTGGATTTTTTACCGATATGGCAGAAAAACTTGATAAGCAGAAAATCAGTTCTTTTTATAATTCAATGTTCAGCGAGTCGCCCCTGCGGGAAAAATTTATGAAAAATCGCCCCTGCCGTTCAATTGCATCGCTAAAGGATGAACTGTTAAGTATAATTGACATGGTACAGGCTGAAAATAATCAGGGGGTAGAAGATATCTATGACCTGAAGATAATTACCTTGAGGGACCGGGTCTTTTCAGCCCGTAATCAGTTGCGGGCATGGGGCAGAGAGAAAAGTGTCCGGATGGAGTGGTCTCATTTCCCTTTTTATCGGCATGACTGCCTACTTGACAGATTACCGGCTGGTGATAATGACCTGCTCTCCGACAAGTAACCGCTCCGGGGAAATAATTTTAGTTTCTATCAACAAGTCGATTTTACAATATAAAAAATAAGTGAAACCAGAAAAAAAACAAATTATCAAGCATTTTGCCAGAGCCGTGGCAACCTATGACAGCCATGCTGTTATTCAGGGGAAAGTAGCTAAACAACTACTGAAACGGGTTAAAGTGCATGGTAGGCAGAGGGTGCATTCAGCACTTGAAATAGGTTGTTGCACAGGAGTGTTGACTGAAAAATTGATTGCTGCTCATCCGCAGATAAGCATTCTCCATATCAATGACATTGTTTCTGATTTTCATGAGGTAATAGAGGAAAAAATAAATTTTTCCGGTAAGTTTTATTTTGTCAGCGGAGATATTGAAGCCATTACTCTAACTGACAGATACGATTTAATAATATCATCTTCAACCTTCCACTGGCTCCATGATTTTAAAAAATTATCCATAAAACTTGCCCGTCATATAAAACCGGAAGGAGTGCTGGCCTTTTCCACCTACGGACCGGATAATCTCACGGAACTCAGAACCCTGACCGGCAGAGGTCTTGAATACCAGAGCATGGAACAGATAGTGTCCATGCTCAAGTCTGATTTCGTTGTCATGGAAGCTGCCCAGTCCCGTGAATACTGTTATTTTCCTGACCCAATGGCCGTTTTAAAGCATCTTCGCCTAACCGGAGTAAATGCACTTGGCGGAGTAGGCTGGACAAAGAAAAAACTACAACTGTTCGTGGATGATTATAATCGCCAGTTTCGGGTATCAGGCAAAGGGGTCAGGCTTACCTATCAGCCAATATATATAATAGCAAGACCATTGCCAAAGCCGGACAGGTATTAGCGGAGAAATATAAAATGCAGCCGAAGATTCATAAATTGGTGAACTCCCTTCCGTTCACAATAGTAATCAACCTTGTTATTCTGGTTAATGCTGTCTTGATTGGAGTGGAAACCTTTTATACTTC
>CAZEMY010000114.1:0-7752 GCA_964513405.1 uncultured Desulfobulbaceae bacterium | reverse complement strand
CGAATGTTTACGGTTAATGATTATAAAAAATAGAAAAACAAGTAAAGATACCATGTTGGACGGTGGATTAATCTGCCATCAACATATTCATGGCTACCGATTTTCAGTGGATGCTCTGCTTGCCGCCTGGTTTTGCAGAGTCACTCCGGGCAGCAAAGTGCTTGATATTGGCTGCGGCTCCGGAGTGATTGGTCTAATTATTGCCAGTCGTAACAAGACAGCAACTGTAACCGGTGTCGAGATTCAAAACGACCTCGCTGCTCTTGCCATAAACAATGTTCGGGCAAATTATCTACAAGAAAGAATGAACATTATTAAGGCTGATGTCCGCTCCTTTCGAAGTTTTCTGGATGCTGAATCCTTTGACCGTGTGGTATGTAATCCACCTTATGGAAAACCAGGCACGGGCAGAGTTAATCTAAATGACGAGGCTGCAATTGCCCGTCATGAGCTGCACGGGAACCTGGAGGATATGCTGGAAGCGGCTTGTTTTGCGATTAAAAATCGTTGTCCTGTGGTGTTGGTTTATCCGGCCCGTCGTTTTTCTTATCTTACTAATTGCCTAACAAAACAAAAACTTGTTTTACGGGAATTTATGCCGGTGTACAGCTATCCTGAAGATGGCCAGGCAAAACTGGTGCTAATTGAAGCTGTAAAAAATGGAGGTGAAAGTTGCAAAATCCACCCCCCTCTTTTTATTTACCGGCACAAGGGCGGGGACTATACAGAGGAAATGGAAATGGTTTATAGCTGCAAACAAACCAGAGATAATAAGCAAAAGGGCAGGTCGTAATGCTGGCTGTGATGAACACTGCGGCGGTTGCCGGTGTGGATGGCCTGCCTGTACAGGTGGAAGTTGACCTTGCCCAGGGGTTGCCGGGTTTTTTTACGGTTGGGCTTGCCGAAGGGGCTGTCCGGGAGGCAAAGGAAAGGGTCAGGGCTGCCATTAAAAATTCCGGTTATAAATTTCCACCCATGAGAATTACCGTAAACCTTGCTCCCGCTGCCGTTCGCAAGGAAGGGGCAGGGTATGATTTGCCCATTGCCCTTGGTATTCTGGCGGCTTCGGGTCTTATCGAGGTCTCATCCTTTGCAAAAACAGCCATGGTGGGTGAACTCTCTTTAAATGGTGAACTCAAGGCTGTTCCCGGAGTTCTGTCCATGGCTCAGGCTATGTCGAATGAGGGAATAGAGCAGTTTCTGGTTCCTGCCGGTAATGGAGAGGAGGCGGCGGTGGTCAGGGGATTAAAAGTCATTGCCATAGACAGGCTGGATCAGGCTGTGGAATATCTTGCCGGCCGCAGGGGCTTGGAAGCTGTGCAGGTGGATATCGGCAGGCTGTTTCAAAATCAGGGCGAATCTCTGCTTGATTTTTCTGAGGTTCGGGGGCAGGAACATATAAAGAGGGCTTTGGAGGTTGCCGTCGCCGGAGGTCATAATGTCCTCTTGTCTGGAGTCCCTGGAACGGGCAAAACCATGATGATCAGGCGGTTGCCCACCATTCTTCCCGACCTGAGTCTCGATGAGGCTCTGGAGACAACCAGGGTTTACTCGGCTGCCGGCAGATTACCGGGAAACACCCCGCTCATGGTGAACCGGCCGTTTCGAGCTCCCCACCATACAATTTCCGATGCCGGCTTGATAGGTGGTGGCCAGGTGCCAAGGCCGGGCGAGGTCTCCCTTGCCCATAACGGGGTTTTGTTTCTTGATGAGTTTCCTGAATTTCGTAAACATGTCCTGGAGGTTATGCGTCAGCCTTTAGAAGATGGTTTTGTTACCATTTCCAGAGCGGCAGCCAGTCTAAAATTTCCGGCAAGGTTTATGCTGGCTGCGGCAATGAATCCCTGTGTCTGTGGTTTTTTTGGCGATCCTGTCAGGGAGTGTTCATGTTCTCCCGCTCAGTTGCAAAAGTATCGCAACAGGCTTTCCGGCCCCCTGCTTGACCGGATTGATTTCCATCTTGAAGTGCCGCCGGTGCGTTTGGACGACATTGAAAAGGCAGCAGCAGGGGAAGACTCAGCTTCAATCAGAAAACGGGTTAACGCTGCCCGTTTAATACAGAAAAATCGTTTTTTAAGGGTTGCATCTGTTCATTGTAATGCTCAAATGGGGACAAAGTTAATTAAAGAATTTTCTCCCCTTGATAAAGCTGGAACCGGGCTTTTGCGGCAAGCTGTTGAAAAACTTGGCCTGTCTGCCCGGGCTTATACCAGAATTGTCAAAATTGCCCGTACAGTTGCTGATCTTGATGGTGTTGAAACCGTCTTGTCCGCACATGTTGCCGAGGCTGTTCAGTACAGGCGTATGTCTGTGACAACAGGTGTTGGGAAAAATATACCTTAATATTGATACTTATTGTCAGCTCTGACGGAGCCTCGTAAGCGTTCACCAGTGGTACAAAAAGCTACTCTTATTCTGTTTTCTTGACAAAGAGGAAATGAATTGGTAATTAATATCATGTAAACATCGCATAATAGTGTAAAAAATACATTTGGATGTGGTTATGATAATGAAACAAATAATGAAAAAAACAACTTCTGTTATTCTGTTTATCTGTGTTCTCCTGCTATCTGTTGCATCAGGGCAGGCAGCTACGGCTTGCGATAACGGGGCTAATATTATGCCATCCAGTGCGGAGTCTCAGTTGGCACAACTGAGTAAGGAAGAACTGAAATGGTTTAATAAGTTTATGACAGGCGGCTTGCTGGTGGATGGCTGGACAGATATTACAAAAAAAATTCTTGCTAACACTGCACAAAAGCACAAAGAGGAACAGCGGCAGCTCCTTGAGGAACTTGGTGTAAGGATTGGCATGGAGTGGAGCCGGGGCAATGCGGTTCGCAGAGTTGACACTGATAGGTTAATTGAATGGGGAGAGAGGCTTAAAGTCGCGACCAAAAAACAACCGGAACGGTTGCCTGAAGTCATTGCTTCAATTGATAAGGAAGTTAACAGTTTGTTGAATTAACAGTATATAAGAAAACCCCCCTCGTTCCCACGCGGAGCGTGGGAACGAGGGAACAAAGTTTTTTTGAATATCGAACAGGTAAGCGCAGACTCCGAGGAATTATGAACCTTGAAGTGTGGGTGCTACAATAAGTATAACAAAATGTCTGGTGCTGCGGTTTATTTGGAAACCGTGGAGAATAGGGAATACGGTGTGAATCCGTAACACTTAAGGGCCGGTGCTGTATGCGGGGATCATAACCGCTTGTGACCACTGTTTTTGATTGAAAAACGGGAAGGTGTGGTTGTTTTGAGTTGATCCGTAAGTCAGAAGACCTGCCAGGCAATAATATAAAACGAGATATCTGTCCTCTTTATCCGTATCATGACCATAATAACCGGTCGTGGTACGGATTTTTTTTTGCCGGCCGCAGGGGATGATAAAAGGAGCTATAAAGTGCAAAACAAAATGGAAACCCAGCTTGAACTTGCTCGCAGGAGTGTTCTTACCCCGCAGATGCGGGAGGTTGCAAAAGATGAGGGTCTTGATGAAAAGTTTATCCTGGACAAGGTCGCCAAAGGGGAAATTGTTATTCTTTCCCATCCGGCAAGACCCGAACAAAAAGTTGTCGGCATTGGAACCGGTTTGCGAACCAAGGTGAACGGCTCAATCGGAACTTCCTCTGATCTTGTTGATATTGAACTGGAAAAGGAAAAGGCAAGGGCAATAGAAGAGGAACAGGCAGATACCCTTATGGAGTTATCCACCGGCGGGGACCTTGACCATGTCCGCCGGGAAGTGCTGTCCGCAACCAGGCTGCCGGTTGGTAATGTCCCTCTTTATCAGGCTTTTTCCGAAGCAGCCAGTAAATACTGCAATCCCAATAAACTTGACACGGAGTATCTGTTTGACTTAATTGAGAAACAGCTTGCCGATGGAATTTCTTTTATGGCTGTTCATTGTGGAATAAACAGGTTCTCCGTTGAACGGTTGAAGAAACAGGGCTATCGCTACGGCGGTCTTGTCTCCAAGGGCGGCACTTTTATGGTCTCCTGGATGGAATATAGTAATTGTGAAAACCCCCTTTACGAACAGTTTGACAGGGTCTGCGAATTATTGAAAAAATATGATGCTGTCCTTTCGCTTGGTAACGGAATGCGGGCCGGTGCAATCCATGATTCCCATGACCGGGCTCAAATGGCTGAAATGATAATAAATTGTGAGTTGGCAGAGCTTGGCAGGGAAATGGGGTGTCAGATGATGGTGGAGGGCCCCGGTCATGTTCCCCTTGATGAAATAGAGGGCAACATCATGCTGGAAAAGAGGATGAGCGGTAATGCTCCCTACTATGTACTGGGTCCGCTGCCCATAGATACCGGGGCTGGCTATGACCACATTACTGCTGCCATTGGTGCAGCAAATTCAGCCAGATACGGGGCAGACTTGATCTGTTACATCACGCCTGCCGAGCACCTGGCTCTGCCCGGAGTGAATGATGTCAGAGAAGGAGTCAGGGCCACTCGCCTTGCCGCCAGAATCGGAGATGTCGCCCGTAACCCCTTAATGAGGGAGAGGGAAAAGGAGATGGCTATGGCAAGAAGGGACACGGATTGGGATTCCCAGATGAATTTACTCATGTTCCCGGAACAGGCCCGGAAAATCAGAGAGGATCGTATGCCTGAGAACAGCAAAACCTGTACCATGTGTGGAGATTTTTGTGCCATGGAGAGAGGGATTTCCATGTTTTCAGGGGATATAAAAGGGGATAAGGTGAGAGGCAGGTAATAGGTGTGCGGGACAATAAAGTAGTAAAGACAAGGCATGCCTTGTCTTTACTAAATATCAGGCATTTACCCCATTAACGCCTGCGTATGTAACGGGGCTTAACGGGGTTAGCTTGACAAATGGGTCACTATACACGGTTTTACTCCCATATCTTTGAAAAATCAAACTCCAGAGTTTCTTTACAATCTTTTAGTTTAAATGTAGTTTTTCCATTGGTAAAATCACCCATTTTTATATAACGCCCCTCTTTTAACTCATAAGCTTTTACAACACTATCATCTGGATTTACGATGATGTAGTAGTTTACTCCTTCAGTTTCATAAAGTTTAAACTTTAAACCCTCATCTTTTTTTGCAGTTGATTTTGATAAAACTTCAAAGATGATTTTTGGAGCTTTAGATATATATGCTTTATCCATCGGCTCATCGCAAATCACCAGGTTGTCTGGTTGGACTATGGTATCTTCTGCTATCTTCCAATCTACAGGTAAAAGAGCTTGGCACTTTTTACAATCTCCAAAAATTTCTTCTAACTGTCTGGCTATTTTACTGCTAATACTCTGATGCTTTACCAAAGGTGCTGGGCCCATGGCATACGGCAATCCATATATAAGCTCCCATCTGCCATCCCAAAGCTTGTAGTCATCATAAGTGTAGTTAGGTATCTCGTCAAGTCTCAAAGATCTCATGCTATGCTCCTTTTTTTTCTTCCATAAACTCCCATCAATAAAGTTAATCGTAGTGCGAAGTTGCACCGGGCTTACTTAACTAAGGTAGTCCCACCTATCAACGCCTGTATTTCATCATGGTACTCATAATAGCGAGCCGTGGTTATTTCATTTTTACCGTATGAAATATTATCTTTGAGGATGTTTTTAAAATCAGTCTCAGCCTGTTTTTCATCTTTAAGCTCAACAATCCCGTCATGGATTATATCAACTAACCGGTCAGCATAGATAATAATTCTCTCTTCAAGTAGATGGAGGGTATAATCTTTTACAGGTAATCCCAGCTCGTTGGCCTCTGCCCCGGTAAGTCCCCCTCTTATATGCTTTTCCATTATCAGGTTAATTGCTTCCGATAATCCCAGCTCAGCCCCTTTTTCAGCCCCTTTTTTTCCATGCTCTATTCCGTGGGTTACGGTTTTGCCAAGATCATGAAATAATGCTCCCCTGCAAATAAATTCCAAGTCAACCTCCGCAGTTACCAAACGACCAATTTCCAGGGATTTTTTGGCAACGTTGATGCTGTGGTCAAGATCTTCTTCATCCATTCCCTGACTGCGGAGCAGCTCTATGTCTTTTGGATTGATCTGGTAATCGCTCATTATTTTTTTACCCATTTACCGTTGATCTTTACATATTGCCCAGGCGGTGTTTTTGCAATGGCTTTTTCCCCCGCGATCTGCTCAACCGCACTTAAATTTACCCCTCTTCTATTGGCAATTTTAAGGTATTGCTCTTTTCGTTTGCTGTTGATATCTCTGACTAATTTCTCCACTTCCGGGGTAGGTTTTACCGGTTTAAGATAACCGCTGATGGTTTCTCCGACCAGACCCTGTTGCTTGGCAGTTTGCAGGTCAAGGGCAAAGACCAGTGGACAGGTGATGGTCAGAGCGAAAAACAGAACCACTATTACCGATAATATTCTCTTTTTGCTTATAATTTCCATAATATTTCCTCTCTTAAAAAAGTCCGCTCTCTTCACTAAACATATCCTCAAGATCTTTTTCGACTTTAACCCTGATTTCATGTTGTATTTTAACATTAAGATTTATAGTTATCGGCTTATCTGGTGCGGCGACCTTGACAGTCGGTGTACAGCCGTAAACAGTAATCACAAGAATAAAGATACCTGCAAACAGCAGGATGGCATTATAAAAAGAAAGGCTTTTGTTACCATCCATGATTTTATCCATAGAATCCTTCTGCATGGTTTTTGTCGAGTTTCTGAGCCAGTAAATATTCGGGTTGTTATCTGATTCCGCACCAGCCTGAATATTTAGTGCTTGTGGAGCTTTTCCTCTATTTCTCTCGTCATCTGTTTACTATAGCGAAGACTTTCCAGAAGGGAAAGGATATTTTGCTCTGTATTTATATTGAGATGAACAGGGCGATTTGTTTCCAGTTTAGGGCTGGTACCTTCAAGGCGTAATCTCACCAGCAGAGTACCGTCCGGTGAATATTGGGCATGGGCACCAAGAAGATGATAGTGAAACTCTTCCAAAGCCAGCAGGGCATAGCCGGTCAATGGGGAATCTCTCAGCCCGTCTGCTCCGTCTGGCGTGTAGCGAATTACTCCCTTTGTCTGCTTGTTGCTGAAAACACCATTATCAATGTGTAACCCTGAATTGTCAAAACGAAAAGGCAGGGTTCCATGAATTCTGCCTTGTATATTGAGCCCTTTTACTCTCTGGATGCGTGCCAGCTTGTAAAGATCAATATTATGAAGAGTCAGTTCGCTTTCAAGGTTGGGGTGTTGGGAGTCAAAGGTAAGGTTTTTTCCGGAAATTCTCCCGCCAAGTGTCTCCATGGTAAGCTCATCCATGTGGATAACAGGTAACTCCCCGTAAGGGGATGGGAAGAGAGTCACAGCTGTCTCTATATTTTTGATTTTCACCACGCTTTCTATCTGCTTTATATGGATTTTACCGGGCCTTTGTGAGCGGATGGCAGGGAGAATGTTCAGGGCGTGGCTGAGTGAAATCCCTGAAATCCCCGTACCTTTTATAGTTCCCGCTCCATCTTCAAGTGAGGATTCGACAAAGAGGTGGACGGGTTTGTCCGGCTGCCATTTGACTACAGCCTTACCGTCTAATTTTCCGCCATTTATATCTACGCTATCCAGGGGCCAGTTGTCAATTAGTGAGCTGAGCGGGGTCGCTGCTGAAAAAGATAAAGAGTCTTGTGTGTGTGCGGTGACTTTTCCTGTTCCTGTTTTCAGGTTATGAGATAATTTGGCGTTTACATTGTCTCCGGCACACCTTTCAGGTTTGGTCTTTTTTTTGCTTTTGCTTTGTTT
>CAZEMY010000113.1:0-7762 GCA_964513405.1 uncultured Desulfobulbaceae bacterium | reverse complement strand
AGGCAGCAGACGGGTCACCGCGAAAATCCATGCTCATCTTGTCAACTTCATCAAGGCAGAAGACCGGATTAATCGTCTTCACCTTCTGCATTGACTGAATTATTTTCCCCGGCATAGCTCCAATATAGGTGCGGCGGTGACCACGAATTTCAGCTTCATCACGCACACCACCAAGGGAGAGGCGAGTAAATTTTCTGCCCATGGCTCTGGCAATTGATTTGCAGATGGAAGTTTTACCCACTCCGGGAGGACCGACCAGACAAACAATAGGTCCCTTTATCTTTTTTACCTGAACCTGAACGGCAAGATACTCAAGAATCCTTTCCTTGGGCTTTTTCAAACCATAATGATCTTCGTCGAGAACAGACTGAGCCTTTTCTATATCTATTACAGAGCCGCTCTTTTCAGACCATGGCAGAGCCAAGATGGCATCAATATAGTTGCGAACCACTGTTGTCTCTGCCGACATGGCAGGCATAATCCTCAGCCGTCCCAACTCCTTGACCGCTTTTTCCCGGACTTCATCAGGAAGACTCTTTTTTTCAATAGCCTCCTCAAGCTCGGAAAGCTCATCCCCGCCCCCGCTTTTCCCCATCTCCTCCTGGATAACTTTTATTTTCTCACCAAGATAATAATTGCGCTGGGTGGCTGCCATCCGTTTCTTGACTTTGGCATGAATATCCTTTTCAAGCTCAAACAGCTCAACTTCTCTGAAAATAAGTTCCAGCACCCTGGTTATCCGCCCCACCACTCTGGTTATAGAAAGAACCTCCTGCTTTTCAGAGGTCTTTAACTGGAGGTGGGAACATATCTGGTCAACCAGTCTGGCAGGATTCTCTATGGAGGTAACCGATTTCAGCACTTCTTTTGGTAACTTTTTATTGACAGCAGCGTAAGAGTCAAAGGCCTTTTTCAGTTCATTTACATAGGCCGGTAACTCCAGCGAATCAGTATCCGTGTCCGGCAGCTCCCTCACTTTAGCGAGATAAAGAGACCCGTCATCATTAACTTCAACTATCTTTCCCCGTCGTTTTCCCTCAACTAACGCCTTTATGGTTCCGTCCGGAAGCCGTAACAACTGCATAACAGCAGCAAAGGTACCAACAGAATGTAAATGCTCAGGACGGGGGTCATCAACGGCAGCCTCTTTTTGGGTGACAAGAAAAACAAGCGAACTGTTTTCCATGGCTTTCTCAAGGGCCAGGATGGACCTCTTGCGACCAACAACAAGAGGAGCAATCATCCCGGGGAAAATAACAATATCCTTAAGGGGCATTAAGGGATAATGCTCTGGCATCAGTTCACTCATTGTTTCACACCTTAATCAGATATTTTGCAACTGTTTAAGAAATACCACCCAGGACGAAATATTACCTGCCCTGATCAGGCACTTTTTTTATGTTCGCTGTTTTCATATAGGACAACCGGGTACTCACCATCTGTAATAACCTGTTCATTGACAACGCACTCTGTGGCATGCTCATCTGAAGGCAGTTCATACATGACATCAAGCATGGCTTCCTCCATGACCGAACGGAGACCACGGGCTCCTGACTTTCTCTTTAAAGCCTTTTTGGCAATGGCAACAAGCGATCCTTCGGTAAAACTGAGAGTTATACCTTCCAGCTCAAAAAGTTTCTGATACTGCTTGATCAGAGCATTTTTGGGTTCTTTGAGGATACGAATCAGGTCTTCTTCCAACAGCTCTTCCATGGTGGCAACAACCGGCAACCTCCCTACCAGCTCAGGGATAAGACCAAATTTAAGCAAATCCTCCGGCTGAATCCCGGTAATTATTTCACCAAAACTTTTTTTGCTCTCACCAGTCACCTTGGCACCAAAACCTATTGATTTAGTACCACCCCGCTGCTTGATTACAGTATCAAGCCCGACAAAGGCACCGCCAACCACAAAAAGAATATTAGTGGTGTCGATTTTGACCAGTTCCTGTTGAGGATGCTTCCGTCCTCCCTTGGGCGGAACAGAGGCATTTGTTCCCTCAATAATTTTAAGCAGTGCCTGCTGTACCCCTTCTCCGGAAACATCGCGGGTCAGAGACGGGGAGTCAGATTTACGGGCAATCTTATCAATTTCATCTATATAGATAATTCCCTTCTCAGCCCGTTCAATATCATAGTCAGCAGCCTGAAGGAGACTGACCAGAATATTCTCCACATCATCGCCCACATAACCAGCTTCAGTCAAGGTGGTAGCATCGACAATGGTGAAAGGCACATTCAAAACACGGGCAAGGGTCTGAGCCACCAAGGTCTTACCGCTTCCGGTGGGACCAATCAGGACGATATTTGATTTCTGCAGCTCAACATCACCCGCAACCGCCGTACCCTCAAATGCAATCCGTTTATAATGATTATGCACTGCCACAGAAAGAACTCGTTTGGCAAAATCCTGACCAATAACATAATCATCAAGGTGCTGTTTGATTTCCCGGGGCTTTAACACCGCTGGGGCAACATCTTTTTTGTTAACCTCTTCGCCGGAATCCACAACAATTTCGTTGCAGAGATCAATACATTCATCGCAGATATAAACATTTGGCCCGGCAATTAGTTTACTGACATCCTCCTGGCTTTTTCCACAAAATGAGCAGTAACTGCCACCGAGATTATCATCATGATATTTATCACTCATGACTGTTCCTCCTCACCATCTACCTTTTCCCGGCGGGTCAACACTTTGTCGATGATACCGTATTTCAATGCCTCTTCAGCACTCATAAAGTTATCCCTATCGGTATCATTCTGAATTTTTTTCAGGGTCTTGCCGGTATGGTTGGCAAGAATCTTGTTAAGATCGCTGCGCATTCGCAGGATTTCTCTGGCATGAATATCAATATCAGTCGCCTGACCCTGAAATCCACCCATGGGTTGATGAATCATGATCCGGGCACTGGGCAGGGAAAATCGTCTCCCCGCTGCACCGGCAGCAAGAAGCAAGGCACCCATGGAAGCAGCCTGTCCCATACAAAGCGTAGCAACATCACTGCGGATATACTGCATGGTATCGTAAATGGCCATACCGGCAGTCACGGAGCCACCGGGCGAGTTAATATAAAATGTAATATCCTTTTCCGGGTTATCAGCTTCAAGGAAAAGCAATTGAGCAATGATCACACTCGCCACATCATCATTCACCTGCGAGCCAAGAAATATAATCCTCTCTTTGAGGAGACGGGAATAGATATCAAAAGCCCGCTCTCCGCGTGGACTCTGCTCAACCACCATGGGGACAAGATTCATTTAATTCTCCAAGTATTTCTTTTTTATCTTTTGTGTTTTTTTTTTACAGCTGTTCTTTTTCAAATCAGCAATTTGCGGAAACTATCATCCACTCACACATCTTCTGCTTCATCCTTTGTTTCCACGGTTTTTTCAACAAAGTTCGCATGTTCCCGCAGAAAGGCAAGAATTTTCTCGTTGAGCAGTTCCTGAACAAAGGGCATAACTTCTTCCCTTCTCTGAAAATAACTCTTAACCTCATTTACGCTCATCTTATATTCATCGCCAATTCGCTGGTATCCCTTCTCAATATCTTCATCGCTTATCTTGATTTCTTCAACTTCAGCAATTTTCTTGAGAAGGAAATCCCCACGCACTCTTTTCTCAGCGACAGGTTTATTTTTTTCCGCCAGCTCATCAAGCTTTATTCCGGCTGATTCCAGAGACAAACCTGCTTTTTTCAAACTCTCTTCGGTCTGCTTAAGCATCTCCTGAACCTCAAACATAACCAACCGCTCAGGCACCTCAAACTCATTAAGTTCAAGCAGTTTCTCCATAAGTTGATCATTGAGATCACCCTGAAGAGCTTTTTCCTTTTCATCTTTAAGCTCTTTAAGAATTCCTGCCCTTAAATCTTCCATACCGGCATGGTCAGGATTAATATCTTTGGCAAACTCATCGTCAAGCTCCGGTTTGATCCGCACCTTGATATCCTTGACATCAACCTTGAACTCAACAAGTTTTCCAGCCAGAACCGGATTGGGGTAATCAGCAGGAAAATCAATTTCGAACAAGGATTTCTCGTCTTTTTTCAAACCCAGAAGTTTTTCCTCAAACTCTTTACCAAGACGATTCTGACCAACATCAACTGAGTAATCAGTGTTGCGAACTTCCTTCATGGCCTTACCGCCATGAAACCCCTGAAAATCAACAATGGCGATATCATCCAGTTCAACAGAGTGTCCATCTTCAGCAGATTTAAGTACAGACTGAGTACGACGCAATACCTCAATTTTTGCATCCACGGCCGCTTCGCTTACGCCGGATGAAGGTTTCTCAATCTCAAGCCCCTTGTACCCTTCCACCTCAAAAACAGGTTTAACAGCCGTCAAGGCAACATACATGAATGACCCGTCTTCCCCGAATTTATGCTCTAAAATTTCGGGATGAACAACCGGTTCAATTTTCTCCTGCCCAATCGCATCAAAATAACTCTCCTGAACAAGCTGCTCCCCAACCTCTGCCTCAACCTGTTCCCTGAATTTTCTTTCCAGGACTGAGCGGGGTACTTTCCCCTTGCGGAACCCTTTGATTTGGACATCTTTTTTAAGCTTGTTGTAAGCTTTATCCAATGACTTAACAACTTTGTCGCCGGGAAGAGTTATGGTCATTTTTCGATTAAGTGCTGTAACTTCTTCAACTACAATATTCATGTAAAACCTTTCCTTTTGGTGATTGTCTGCATCAAGAGCAGAATATTAGAGGAACCCCAAACGAAGTATCTTGAACATAATGCCCTGCGGGAAGAAAAAATATAAACGAACATCGAATGTCGAATGTCGAATATAGAAGTTTTTTACTTCATCATTCGAAATTCCTTGTTCGATATTATGCTGTTCAAAAAAGGCTTCTTGCTTAAAAACTATCCCCTTAGAAACTTTGTTTTCCCGATACATTAAAATGGTGCGAGAGGGGGGAGTCGAACCCCCACACACTAAGTGCGCTGGATCCTAAATCCAGTGCGTCTACCAGTTCCGCCACCCTCGCATCTGAACAAAATACCTTGCAAAAAAATCAACGCTCCAGTTATATAATCATTGCCTAGAAACTTTGATGTTTAAACGCAAGAATATTAATTAATAATCAGTTTAACATATTTCGTCAAGCAATGGTCTAAGGAAAAACAACAATCTTCTGAAAAACAGAACTCCTTTTTGTGCTTTTTAAGTCAACCTCTTGCTTATTCCGTACAGTAATATTATTATAGCTCATGTTTAGTTTTATACAAACCAGTGAATGAAAATTACAAATACTTAGACAAACAAAACCAACGGAAACTCTAATATGAAAAGATATCTCGTACCGGCAGCTATTTTCCTGCTGCTTTTTTCTGCAACTGCTCAAGCAACAACTTCACCTGAACCAGAGAACAGAATTGACTGGTCTGTTCAGCAAACATGGAAAGTTGACACAGAGCCTTTAGATTTTGTTCAAGCTCTTGACAACACAAAGGTATTTTTCCTGGGTTCAGACAGCAAAGTACATATTTACGACCCTACTGGTAACAAGATAGGTTGGATACCTGTAGATAAAGGTGTTACAGCCATTGACATTGCTCCCCGCGGTGAAGCTCTTTACCTGATAAACAAAACGACACAAGAATACACCGTTCTTGATATAAACATCATCCATGATATTGACATAAGCGGTTCTCCATTTTTCGGAGATGAAAATGCACCGGTGGCAATAGTCGTCTTTTCAGACTTTCAATGCCCTCACTGCGGCTCTGTCCATCCGCTTCTCAAGCAGGTGCTTGAACAAAACAAAGGTAAGGTAAAAGTTGTCTTCAAACATTTTCCATTAAATATGAACGGCCCGGCGGTGCCGGCGGCACTCGCAACAATTGCCGCCCAGAATCAGGGTAAATTCTGGCAAATGCATGATGCTATTTTTGCCGCCAAGGGACAGATTGATCAAAAAAATATTGATAAAATGGCCACAGAGATTGGTCTTGACACGGAACAGTTTAAAAAAGACTTATCATCCCCCGTAACCATGCAACTCTTACAGAAAGACCTGACTGATGCCCAAAAAGCTGGTGTCAGCGGTACTCCTGTTCTATATATTAATGGGCGGAAGGTAAAAAATCGCAGTATGGAGGCAATTCAAAATATGATTGACGAGGAGCTTGCCAGACAAAGCAGGCAGTAAAAAAAAATTGAAACCATCATCTTCCTTAAATGGCGAAATAGTCGATAGCCTGGAATTTACCGATAACGCCGTCACCCAGGTTCTCTACGGAGACCTTAACAGAAACCTGCAGATCATTGAGCAGGAGCTTGGGATATCTCTGCATCCACGGGGTGGAAACATGCAGATAAGCGGACCAGCCCATGATGTCAAACTGGCTGGCTCGCTTTTAAGCCAGTTGTACAACCTGATAAGAAAAGGGCATCCGATTTTCAGCCAGGATATTGCCTTTGGTCTTAAAATTCTCCAATCGTCTCCACAGGCAGAGTTAGAGAAAATTTTCCTTGATAAGGTCTATGTCACTTCAGGAAACAGAATAATTTCGCCCAAAAGCATCAACCAGAAGAATTATATTGATGCTATCCGAAAAAACGATATCGTCTTTGGTATAGGTCCAGCCGGAACCGGCAAGACCTACCTTGGAGTTGCCATGGCGGCATCAGCTCTTGCCAATGAACAGGTTCGCACGATAATTCTGATTAGACCAGCCGTGGAGGCCGGCGAAAAACTGGGTTTTCTCCCCGGCGATATGGCCCAAAAGGTGGATCCTTACCTGCGCCCCCTCCTTGATGCCCTTGGTAACATGCTTGGCCAGGAGAAGACCAGGGAGCTGATTGAGCGGGGAACCATCGAGATTGCTCCCCTTGCTTTCATGCGGGGCAGAACCTTGACCAATGCCTTTGTTCTTCTTGATGAAGCCCAAAATACCACCCGTGAACAGATGAAAATGTTTCTGACCAGAATAGGGTTTGATTCGCAAGCCGTCATCACCGGCGACATCACCCAGGTTGACCTGCCAAGACTCGGACAATCAGGGTTACTGGAGGCTGAAAAGATTATCCAGGGGATAAAAGGCATAAGTTTTTGTTATTTTTCCAAAGCAGATGTTGTCCGCCACCCTCTGGTTCAAAAAATTATTAAGGCCTACGAGGATAAAACGGATAACAGGAGCAAATGATGCAAACAAATCTGATCATTGCGTCACCTGTAACCTGAACCCTGTCACCTGAACAAATGCCTGTAAACCTTATTGACCAATACAGGGGTGCCCCGAAACCCCACATAAACCTGCCCCTGTTAAAAAAACGCTCCCTTAATCTTCTCTGCCTGCTCAACAAAGAAGAAAAACTCTTCAACCTGGTTTTTATAAATAACCAGAGTATGGCAGAGTTCAACTCAAAATTTCGCCAGAAAAATCAGCCAACCAATGTTCTCTCATTCCCGGCAGGAGCAGACAATATTATCTTTCCCGACCAGGAAAACGAGCTGGGAGATGTCCTTATTTGCGTTGATGTCGCAAGGGATGAGGCTAATCAACAAAACAGCACAGTTCACCAACGACTCAGCGAACTTATTATCCACGGTTTATTGCATCTGCTCGGCTGGGATCACGAACGATCCGAAGCCGAGGCTCTATCCATGTGGGAGTTTGAAAAAGAACTTTTCCAACGACTTACAGAGTGCAGCGTAAACAACCATAGCAAACAAGCAAACAGAAAAAAAACTCAAGGAAGAGAGGGGAAAAACATGCCGCATCTTGCCATCAATGTTGA
>CAZEMY010000112.1:0-7814 GCA_964513405.1 uncultured Desulfobulbaceae bacterium | reverse complement strand
TGCTTCAAGCTTGCTGAAATCAAGGAGAGAATTAACGAGAGTGAGAAGATTTCGGGCTGAACTAAGAATCAGCTCGGCAAATCGTTTCTGTTTCCCCTCAAGCTCAGCTGAAAGCAACAACTCGGTCAAGCCGATTACCCCGTTCATGGGAGTACGAATTTCATGGCTGATCATGGCCAGAAAATCTGACTTTGTTCGATTGGCACTATCAGCATCCTTTACCCTGCCCCGCAACGATTTATTTTCCTGCTCCAGCTTTTCGATAACCTGCTCAAGGTGCTGAACGAATACCTGATCGTATAAATTATCACTCATGATTTAGTTTTTTAACCTCTGCCATCTGTGCCATATCCTATATGATTAATTAACTATTTTGGCTTAACTCCATATAAGTCATATCGCTCAATATAAGATAACACTTCCGCTTCCAGCCCTTGCGGGGATACCCCTGAACCAAGATGGATACGGATATCTGTCGAAGAAAACTCCACTTTGAAACTGCGAAGATACCAGAGAGCAGCTAACCCACCTTCTTCTTTACTCCAAAGAGTCTGGTCGTAATTGGCAACAAGGTTCCCTGGCAATCCCCTGATTGCCCGCAAACATTCCTGTTCAGAAATCCCTGGACGGGAAACAACAATCATCTTGGCAATATTCAGTATCTCCTCATACTTATACCAGTTACTCAAATCAAGAAGGGAATCAGCACCAAGAATAAAAAAGAGCTCCGCCTCCGGCTGTCTCAAAGCCAGGGTACGCAAACTATTTATTGTATAGGAAGGATGACTGAGCTCTTCCTCAACCGGGGATACTTCCATGGCCGGATAATCGCCAACAGCAATCTCCAGCATTTTCAGGCGGTGAGAAAAAGACGCAGCCGCCTTCTGTTTATGGGGGGGGCATGCGGACGGCAGAAAAATAATCTTATCGACAATTTTTTTACCCAGAATAAACTCTGCCAGCCCGATATGCCCCTTATGGACAGGATCAAATGATCCGCCAAACACCCCTGTTTTATATTTTTTTGCCATAAACACAATCCGACACTCACTGGCTGTTTAAAAGTCAGTGTTGTATAAGCTGGTGAGTGCCGGAAAAAGATTACTCTCGTACCTCACCGTCACCATAAACAATAAATTTTCTGGTGGTCAGCTCTTCAAGTCCCATGGGCCCGTAGGCATGAAGTTTGGTGGTGGAAATTCCAATCTCCGCCCCAAGGCCAAACTGACCGCCATCATTAAAGCGGGTAGAGGCGTTAACCATGACCGCAGAGGCATCCACCTCGCGGAGAAACCGCTGACTTTTCGGATATGAACCGGTTATGATGGTTTCAGTGTGGCGGGAACCGTACCGGGCAATGTAATCCATGGCATCATCTATGGAATCAACAACCTTTACGACAAGGATCAGATCAAGAAACTCAGATCCCCAATCCTTATCCACAGCCGGAATCATCTCCCTGACAAGTGAACAACTATCAGGACAACCCCGCAGTTCAACGCCACTCGCAATCAGCTCCTTTGCCACAATCGGCAGAAAAGCACGGGCAACACTCCTATGAACCAACAAACCTTCCAGGGCATTACAAACTCCGGGACGCTGGGTTTTTGAGTTGATGACAATGGAGGTTCCCATATTAATATCACCGTCACGATCCATATAGAGATGGCAGACACCTTTATAATGTTTAAGAACCGGAATACGGGAATTTTCGCTGACAAACCTAATCAATCCTTCGCCACCTCGGGGAATAATCACATCAAGATACTCTTCCATTGCCAGCATATGATTAACAGCTTCCCGATCAACCACCGGAATAACCTGCACAGCTCCCCTGTCAACCCCCTCCTCTTTCAGGACATCCTGAAGAATCCGGGCCAAAATCAGGTTGGAATTAATCGCCTCGGAGCCGCCACGAAGTAAAACCGCATTACCAGCTTTCAAACAGAGAGCGGCAGCGTCAATGGTAACATTTGGACGGGACTCGTAGATCATCCCCACCACCCCGAGAGGAACCCTCATTCTTCCCACGGTGATCCCGGATTCCAAGCGACGCATATTTTCGATTTCGCCCACCGGGTCAGGCAGGGCTGCGACTTCCCTTAAACCAGCAGCCATGGAGTTTATCACCTTTTCACTTAGTTCAAGGCGGTCAAGCATGGCAGCAGACAGCCCCTTTTCCCGACCAGCCTGCAAATCCTTTGCATTCTCCCCGGCAATGACAGAGCGTTCTTCATGAAGTCTGTCCGCTGTTTTAAGAAGCACCCTGTTTTTTATTGCTGTCGGTAAAACCCCAAGCCTGCGGGAAGCTTCCCTGGCCCGAACGGCCATATCCATTACAAGCTGCTCTATATTTAACTCTGTATTGTTATCAGCCATTATGTCACCTTGCTTAAATGATTTATAGTTTTGTCTCAACAACCATCCAATAGCACCAGGTTATCACGATGAATCACTTCATCACTGTCCTTAAAGCCCAAAATACCATTAATATCCTTAGAGTTACAGCCTTTTATTTTCTGGAGATGGGAAGAGCTATAATTGGCAAGACCAGCAGCAACAGCCTTGCCCTCAGCGGTTAAACAGTGAACAGGAGCGCCAATGCCAAAATCTCCCCTTACCTCAACCATACCGGAAGGAAGCAGGCTCTTGCCCCTTTCAATCAATGCCCGACAGGCCCCCGCATCAATCACCAGATACCCCAGGGGGCGAAGAACATGGGCTATCCAGTGCTTACGCCCGCCTAACTTTTTAGAGGCAGGCAGAAAAAAAGTACCTATCGTATCTCCGCTGAACAGTTCCTGAAAAACATTTGCGTTGCGACCTGGGGCAATAAAAGAACTACCCCCGCAGGAGGCAATCATTTTCACGGCTTTAATCTTGGAAAGCATGCCACCGGTACCAAGCAGCGAAGAGCTGTGACCAGCCATCCTCTCGACAGTTTCATCAATTTCCGTCACGGTATATACAGGTTCAGCAGCAGGGTCATCGGCAGGGTGGGCAGTGTAAAGACTGTCAACATCGGTGAGAATTATAAACATGTCTGCACCGATCATATTGGCAATCAAGGCCCCAAGAGTATCATTATCACCAAAACGCAACTCTTCCACGGAAACCGTATCGTTTTCATTAATAATCGGCACTACCCCAAACTCAAAAAGGGTCAGGATAGTGTTACGGACATTAAGGTAACGATCACGATGGGATAAATCACCATGGGTAAGCAATAACTGAGAGACCAGCTGACCATGTTTTTCAAAAGAATGCTCATAGGCCTGCATGAGAAGCCCCTGACCAATGGCAGCCATAGCCTGTTTTACTTTAAGATCCTGGCAATTACCTCGTCCAACGCCTAACTTTTGCCGTCCCGCTGCCACCGCCCCGGAACTTACCAGAATAACCTCCCTGCCAGTGGCACAGAGGAAAGCAAGCTGGCGGCCAAGATCATCAATAACCCGGTGATCAAGCCCGTTCTCTGTAGTAAGAACAGCACTCCCCACCTTGACAACCACCCGTCTTGCCTGGTCAAAAAGAGTCTGCCTGTAAAAAAGCCCTTCTTCTTTGCTTACCTGAAAAGTCATGTCTTATATGTATGTAACAGGGTCAACAAGCTCTGCAAGCATATTTTTAAGCTGTTCAATATTTTCTCCGCTTTCAGCAGAAATCATAAATGTATCATAACCTTCTTCACGAAACGCGGACTGGAGATCAGCAATTTGTTCAGTCTCCATAAGGTCCATTTTATTAAGAAGGATAATCTGCCTGCGATCAAGCAGTTCTTCCTTAAAAGCTGATAGTTCTTTTTCCAGCACCTTAAGGTCAGCAAGAGGTTTTTCTTTTTCACCTTCCAACCCTCCTGACCCGTCAATTACAAAAACAAGGGTCGAGGTTCGCTCTATATGGCGAAGGAACTTATGGCCAAGCCCTATACCTGTATGAGCACCCTCAACAAGTCCGGGTATATCGGCAATAATAAGCGGGCGATGATATTTAACCTTAAGCACTCCCAATTGAGGTTCCAGGGTGGTAAAAGGATAGGGAGCCACCTTGGGATTAGCGGACGATAATTTTGACAAAAGGGTTGACTTGCCGGCATTGGGAAGACCAATCAGTCCCACATCGGCAAGCAGCTTTAACTCTATCCTCAGCCACAGTTCTTCCCCCTCCCTGCCGGGGGTAGACTTGCGGGGAGCCCTGTTTGTGGATGTTGCAAACCGGGCATTACCAAAACCGCCTTTACCGCCCTGGGCGACAAGATAACGCTCGCCTGTTTCAGCAAGATCAACCAGAACTTCGCCTGTTTCAGCATCTTTCAATAGCGACCCGGGGGGAACCTTGAGGACAAAATCCTTGCCGCCTTTACCATGCTTATCGCTTCCCTGACCATTAACACCCCGCTGAGCCTTAAAATGGGAACGAAAACGAAAATCAAGCAAAGAGTGAAGGCTCGGATCAACTTCGATGTACACAGAGCCCCCCCTTCCACCATCTCCACCATTGGGACCGCCCCGTGGGACAAACTTCTCCCTGAGAAAGCTGACGCAACCATTACCACCGTCTCCGGCTTTTACAAAAAATTTTGCTTCGTCGATAAAGCTCATAATTAAAGAGTGACAAACTCGTGTACTTTTATCAGAGGACAGAGGTAATAAACCAAAAGCGAAGCACTCACCATTCTGTCTTCTGTTTTCTGCCTTCTGATACGGACAGAAGACAGAATGGTGACAATAAGTCCGCTAAAAGCATTGCAAGCCAAAAGGGCGAACACAAGGTCGCCCTTACTTCTTACCCTTAGGCAGCAATGATATAACCCAACACAAAAAAATAACCATAAAAAAAACCCGGCACCAAAAATTCGATGTCGAGTTTTTAAATCACCTTCAAGGCGATATGTTACATGAAAAAATTACTCCATATAAACCGTCATGCCAGCACGGGGCAAACAACCTTTAAAACTAAAACTATGCAGTCGCAAGCGGTTGACTTGCTCTGTCTTCCGGAGTCTCCGCTCCGCTCCGCTTACCTGACAAAACAGAAACTCTTTTGCGTCCCTTGCCAAATGCTTCAAACTTAACAACACCATCAACTTTAGCAAACAAGGTGTAATCTCTACCGCAACCAACATTTTCACCGGGATGGATTTTTGTGCCAAGCTGACGAACCAGAATACTCCCCGCCCGGACAATCTGTCCACCAAATCGTTTCACACCTCGCCTCTGCCCGGCTGAATCGCGTCCATTTCTGGAACTACCACCTGCTTTTTTATGTGCCATGACTCTTTATTTCACTCCATCATCTTTATCAGAATATACATTAAATAACTTGTAGAGACAAGGCATGCCTTGTCTCTACGATTATTTTAACGATACGGTTTTATTCAGGAACAGACAAGGCATGCCTTGCCTCTACCCCGTCTCCCGTTCATTAAACATCGTTACATATCAAAAAATATGCAACGATTTTCAATGAACTGGAGACAAGAAAATTTCGGCGTTATATGTCCAGGTTATTTAATTCCCATTCCTAAAATTCAGGCTGCAATCTCTTCAATGGACAGGGCTGTGTAGTCCTGACGATGACCATTTTTAACCCTATATCCTTTCCGTTTCTTTTTCTTGAAAACGATAATTTTTTTACCTCTGCCATGCTCTGTAATCTTGGCAACGACCCGTACACCCTCAACCAGCGGCTGACCAACTTTGACACTCTCACCGTCAGCAACCAGCAGGACATCTGTGATTTCCACGGTATCCCCAACTTCACCCTGGAGTTTTTCCACCCGCAGTGTATCTCCAGCTACAACCTGATACTGTTTGCCGCCGGTACGAATAATAGCATACATGCGAACTTTCCTCCTGTTTTTATTAATTCAAATAAACTAAAATTTTATACGAACTGACAGAATTAATCATATCTTACAAAAAAAAGCAAGACAAAAAAACACACCTCTTTTATGCAACAAGACCTTCGCACAAGAACAGACATCATAACAGCCCTGTAAACGAAGATTTTTAGCCATATTTTTCCCCATAAAAACCATTTTTCCCTGTACAAAACCAATAATTCAAGTAATACTTGACCGAATCGTCAAAACAAACAATCATAGGCTGCAAACCCTAACCCCTTGGGGTCTGAAAACAAACTTTGCACCCTGCACCTTATTTTATATGTATCGAAAAATTAAAGTCTCTGTGGGAATTGTTCCTGTTCGACATTCGTTTATAGTTTTTCTGCCCGAAGGGCTTTATTTTATTTCATGAGCAGATCTGTTGAAATAGTTGTTATCGGAGCAGGTCCAGGCGGCCTATCCTGTGCACAAAAACTTGCTGAACACGGAAAGAATGTCCTCGTTATAGAGAAGAAGACAGTAATCGGACCAAAAAGCTGTGCCGGAGGTATAACATGGAACGGCCTGCTCAATCATGTACCTGACTCCCTGATTGAGTGGGTCTTCCATGATCAACATATTATTTCGGCGAGACAAAGGGTAAAGATTTCCGAAGTTGAACCAATCGCAGCCACGGTAGACCGCAAAGCGTTAGGACAGAAAATGGCCGAAGATGCTGACCATGCCGGGGCGGTTATCAAAACGGGTACGGTCGTTAACAGGATTACCAGTGATACAGTTACAGTCACTGACCGATATGGCAGAGCCGAAGAAATAAAGTATAGTCATCTAATTGGTGCCGATGGCTCAACCTCGATTGTCCGCAAATTTTTAAAAATACCTGTCAGGCAGATGGGGTTTGGGATAAACTGCCAGATTAAAGGACAGGCAGAAAAAATGGAGTGGCACCTCAACACTAAAAGATTTGATCGGGGATACGGATGGATATTTCCCCATCGTCAATCCATTTCCATTGGTGCCTATCACCCTCAATATGGGCGAGCTTCCCGAAGTTTAAAAAAACAACTTCTTGTCTGGGCAAACGAACAGGGGTATAATCTTAAAAGAGAATATCTCCAGCCAGGCTTAATTAACCATGATTACCGTGGTTTTAATTTTAACCAAACATGGCTGGTCGGAGATGCAGCCGGTCTTGCCTCCGGGCTCACCGGTGAAGGCATTTACCCAGCCATTATTTCCGGAGAGGCTGTAGCCATGAAAATAATCAACCCGCAATATCCGGCTCTTGAAATAGATGAAATGGTCAGCAAGAAAAAAAAGCATCAACTCGTTATAGACATATCTGCAAAGAGCAGCCTTATTTGTGCCTTGGCCGCCGAAGGATTGCTACTTTCTTTAAGAACAAAGATCATCAATTTCCATACTCTGGAAATGGGAAACTAAAACAACTATCGTGAAAAAACAAAAAAACACAATCAGTTACAATGTTATATTCATTGCCGTGTGTGGCGGGATCTTCTTTTTTTTATTAAAGGCTCCACCGGGAACCACATCATATCTGCCCATGGACGATAACCATAGAGACTTTATGTTCATGGGAAAAAAGGAAGCTGAAAAGTTCTGTATTGAGTGCCATACTCCAGGTGGTGTTGCCCCCCTTCCTGAGGAACATCCACCACCATACCGTTGTCTTTTTTGCCATAAACGCGACCAGGGGGGAACTAAATAATGTGGACTGCAAAAGATGTGTATTATATTTCAGACTCAACAGCTCTTCTCGCTGAAGATATGGGAAAATCACTGTTGTGTCAGTTTCCTGAGACCGGTTTTAATGAAGAGAAAATCCCTTTTGTTCGCAATGTCAATGATGCAAAAAAAGCACTGAACCATATATTAAGTCAATCAACAGAACTGTTGCCTCTGGTTATCTGCACTATTGTCAACAAGGATATTCAAGCAATTTTTG
>CAZEMY010000111.1:0-7835 GCA_964513405.1 uncultured Desulfobulbaceae bacterium | reverse complement strand
CCAACCATTTCCCGCAGGGCGGACAGGGTCTGGAGCGGCGAGGCAAGAATGATCTCGTGCATGTTCATGGCAAGGATCTGCCAGCCGGCAAGGAGAAGAAGGAATCCGGATATGGTAAGTATTCGTTCTCGGGTCAGTAAATTTTTCATCTTCCATGGTTCTCTGCAAAATTCCCCAGTTTAGTCCTTATTTTTATCATGCCAGTAAAAATCATCATCCGGCAGCCTGCCCCCTATTTTGGCAGGGTTCAGGCTCTTGAGAACCGTGTAAAAATGTTCGATTTCTTCCCGTGCATCCTCGGCGGAAACAAACTTAAGGCCCGCATTTTTTATGGAGATCGCAACCGGTTTTGCCTTTAAGCCGGAAATATGTTTTTCGACAATTTTCCCCGCTTCCTCCGGGTTGCTTTTAGACCATGCAATGGCCTCTTCATAGGCCATCTGAAAGGCCTCGACCACCTCCGGGTTACCGGTGATCATAGGCGTTGCAGCAATACCGGCCTGGGGAATCTGGGCTTTTCGATTATATACTTTACCCCACTCTTCCTGGAGACTGACAGCCCGGTACAGTTTGGGTGCTTTGCCTTCCATCATGGATGATCTCATCAGGGCCACAGAAACCAGTGGTTCAGCAAGCAGGCCGTGTTTTACTTTACCGCTTAATATATCCTGGACAACGGCGGGCAGGTTGGTTCTGTATTTAAGGGTAAAATCTGTTGCCGGATCAAGCCCCTGCTTGCGTGCCAGCACCTTAAATACCAGATCCGGCATATCGTTTCGAAATGGCATTGATATCTCTTCGCCCTTGAGGTCGCTGATGGTTTTTATTTCCCCGTCACTTGATACTATATAAAGAATACCCCAGGTGGAAATATTGAGCAGCCGTACCGGTACCCCTTTATTGGCAAACATTGCTGCCACATAGCTCGGCAAAGCTGTGAAATGAGCCTGGTTGCCGGCAATGAGTGATCTTAACTGGTCAGGATTATCCCAGATGACCAGTTCCACTTCTTCGGCCACATGGTCTAATAATCCGGCCTCAATCATATAGGTCATGGGATGGGTAACACTTGATTTGGGTCCGGCCAGAATAAGTTTCTTTATTTTTTCCTGTGCCATGAGCGGCAGGGAAAACGAAAATAGAAAAACAAGGATAATGGTTAAAATTAAGCGAAATTTCATGGTATTTCCTCCTTGAAAAAAGATTGTTCCTGATAATGGCACCCTGGTACCACCGCTCTGCGGTGGTACCAAAATCTTCTCGTTCCAGCGTGGGAACGAGAAGATCCTGTCTTGATAAAAATTATTTTGTCGGACAACAGCATCCCGCTTCCTGCTTAGTCTCTGAATTTTGTTTTTTGACCACGATAAGAAACATCTTAAAACGCTTTTCTGCCGTCACCGAATGGGGAATGTCCGCCGGCATCACCACCGTCCCCCCTTTGGCGGCAATTATTTCCCTGCCATCAATATTGAGAACTGCTTCCCCGTCAATAATATACGCCATGGCATCGCCAGGGGCAGAGTGGGAGCTGATCCCTTCGCCAGCGGCAAAAGCGAACAGGGTTACACCAAGTGCCTTGTTCCGGGCCAGGGTTCGGCTTACCACCCGGCCATCTTCGTAATCAACGAGTTCTGCGAGGATATGCGGTTCTGAAAATGTTATGTTTTTGATAAGTTCTGTTTCTGCCATGATTTTTCTCCGTAGCTTGTTTTTCAGCTGTTTTTTTGCAGCCGACTGATTTCGCCTGCTGTAACTTCTTCTATATCTCCGCCTGTTGACATCGTATATACCCTGTCGGCAATGGTTTTAAGTTCATCCGGGTTATGGGTAACATAGAGGATGGTTATCTGCTGGTGCTGAGTGAGCATTTCCTTAACGACCACCAGCAACTTGTTTTTAAGCTCGGTGTCTATGGCACTGAAAGGCTCATCCATAAGCAGAATCTCCGGGGTCGTGGCAAAGGCCCGGGCAATGGAAACCCGCTGGCACATACCACCGCTTAACTGGGACGGATAATGATTCTCAAAGCCGCAGAGTCCCACTTGTTGTATATATTCTCTTGCCCGTACCCTCGCTTCTCTGCGGTTGCAGCCACCCGCCCTTAACCCAAAACAGACATTCTCCAGGGCTGTTTTCCAAGGGATAAGGCGGTGTTCCTGAAAGATGTAGGCTACCTTGATGCTGCCTGTTTTGACAACCCCTGAGTCCACCCGCAAAAGTCCTGCCACAAGTTTAAGAATGGTTGACTTTCCGCATCCGGATTTGCCCAGTAATCCGGCAACTTCGTTTTTTTGTACCTTAAGATTCGTGTTATGCAGTACCGGGCGACCGTTAAATGATTTACAAACATCAAGCAGCTCTATCATCGCTCTCTTTCCATCTCATCAGGTATTTTTTGACCGGATTAATAACAAACAGGTCAATGCTGCCACCGATAATCAGACAGACCAGTATCCAGGCAAAAAGGGCAGGGGTATCTAAGTTTGTTCTTGACAGAGAAAATGCGTAACCAATCCCGCTGTAAGCACCGAGCAATTCTGCAAGAACCACAATTCTGATTCCAAGCCCGGCGGCAAGGGTCAGTCCGGCAAGAACCGGGCCGCCGATTCCCGGCAGATATATTTCTCTTACAAGCAGGCGGGTATCCGCCCGGTAAACCTGTCCCATCTCAAGGAGAAGGGGATCAATGGCCTCGATGCCGACAATTGTATTAACATAAATAATGGGCATGATTAAAAGTGCTGTGACAAAAATCGTCTGGACGCTGCCCATTCCAAACCAGATCATACTCACCACCACAAGAACAACCGGGGGCATGGTCGTCAGCGACCAGCGAAAAGGTTCCAGCAACCATTTTATTTTCCTGTTCAAGCCGGCAGCCAATCCAAATAAAAAACCGAACAGGCTGCCAAAGAGCAGACCAAGGCTGAATCTTTTTATGGTTACCCCGATATTCAGCCAGAACCCGGTCGTCGTCATCATCTCGCCAAGGGCGACAAAGGTTCTGGTGGGCGAGGCAATGATTATTTCGTGGAACACTGTGGATAAAATCCACCAGATAAAAAGAAACAGACCGCTACCCGCAGAGACCCAGTAAATTTTGAGACCTACAGAACTGCTGGTACCGGTATCACCCTTCATGCTCTATTTCCTGTGGAAAAAACCTGTCTCCGGAAGTTTACCGCCTATTGATTTGGGGTTCAGATCCATGAACCGGTTAAACATAAGCTCAAGTTCATCCCTGGCATCCTTACCGCGTACTGATTCAAAGATTGTATAGCCAAGAGCTTCTTCAAAGGCTGCCGCATTTACACCTTTGACATGTTTTTCTGCCAGCAGAGCCGCTTCTCTGGGATTATCAACACTCCACCTTACGCTCTCGTCATAGGCCTTTAAAAAAGCCTCCACAGCCGCAGGGTTTTTCAGAATACCAGGCAGAGCCGCAACTCCGGCATTGGGAAATCCCGCTCTGCCTCCGGTTGCCCGGCCATACTCTTTCTGAAGATCAATAACTCTTTTAAAGCTCATACCTTGCTGGTTTGCCTTCATTATGCACATTGCGGCAGCCGGTTCAATCATGACGGCATGCTCCACTTTGCCGGCAAGCAGACTCATGGTTATATCAAGAGGGGAGCTGACATACTGGATGTTAAAATCCTTTAAAGGATCAATCCCCTGGGCTTTGCATATGGTTTGAAAGATAAGATCAGGTTGATCTCCCCTGAAAGGAACGAATATTGTTTCTCCCTTGAGATCAGCCAGCGAGGTTATGGACGGGTCGCTGCTGATAATATAAAAAACGCCCCAGATGGAAACCCTGACCAATTGCAGTTCTATTCCCTTGTTGTAAAAGATGGCTGCCACATTGCTCGGCAGGGAAACAAAATCAACCTGGCCCCGGGTGATCATCGCCCGTAACTGATCCGGGGTGTTCCAGACAACCAGTTCAACTTCATGGGCAATATCAGCCAGCAGGTTTTCTTCGATAATTCTGGCCATGGGCATGACCAAAGGTGAAAACGGGCTTGCCAATACTAGTTTATCCACCTTTTCGGCGGCAAAACCATGGCCGGAAAAGAGGAGAAGCATGGCGGCAAGCAAAGACGGGATAACAGTTTGTTTTATTATTTTGATTTTATCAGCCATGGTTATTTTTTTCCTCTGTGCAGTTGTTTTTTATGCTCATCTGCAAGCCTGCGAGCGTGTTGTAATAATGCTTCGTACTGTTTTTCATCAGTCACTATATTTTGTACCGAGCGGATACAGTCCATATGGGCTTTGGTAAGCTCCGCCCGCATTGCAGCTATTTCATCGACGAGATAATAAAGATTTTTAGGGGCTATTCTCTGGTCAACGAGCTTGTCGGCAAGTTCAAGCTCTTTCTGCTTGATTTTCCCTGCCATCGCAAGGACTGCCGGCACAGTATTGTTTCTTACTTCATGGATGGCTGCCCGCTGTTCTGTGCTGAGAGCAATGGTTTCGTTACCTGGTTTGTAAAGGGAAAGGCCAACCAAAAAGGGGAGGTTATCGGAGATAAGAAAATACCCTTTGGGCCAACGCTCGTGGCTTGCATAGGGGCCTTTTTCGCTGGCTGCCGCTTTGATCTGGGTCATATGTTGTTTGCTGGTGAGCGGCTCACCGCCGTACACCGGACTGCTGAGGATAAAAATTGATATAATAATGAGTAGTCGTTTCATTGGCACGCTCCCTAAGACCTGTGGGGGTAACTGTTTTTCTTTTGAATATAATGGAATCCTCTTCTCTACCAGCTGAACTCCATGCCTATCATTGCGTTAAAGCCGGAACCGGGCAGAAATGTCGGCTGGTTAACTGCTGAGATACCGCGAATAACATAGGAGGTCTGATAAGTTTCATCCGTAATGTTGTTCATATCTGCAAAAAATCGTAAAGAATCTGTTGCCTGGTATGCTGCTTTAAGTCCAAACAATAAAAAATCATCCTGAACCTGGGTGTTGGAGTGATCTACATATGTATCAGATGGCTGCCACCTTAGATTTGGGGCAATAAAAAATTTATCACTTATGTGATAGGCCAGTTCCGCATAAATCAGATGTTCAGGGATACCGGCAATCTGTTTGTCATCAAAAATACCCCCGTCAAAGGTGAAATCACTATAGTTATAAACAAGCCTTGCGGTGGATTTATCATCTGCAAGAAATAACCCTTTGCTCAGGATAGCATCCAAGCCCAGTTCAATACCCTGATGGATGGTGTCTTCAGGGTAATTGAATGTTTCCGCATTAACCGCAAACCCTGTGACGAGGGTGATAAGTTCATCTTCTACCTTTGAATAATAATACGATAACTGCCACGACAGGATTCCCTTTGAACCTTCTGTGCCAAGTTCAAATGTCCAGGCAGTCTGTTCTCCCAGGTCATTTATGGCAATACCGGAGGCAATGGCAGCATCTGTAAAAGGAGGAACTGCCGGTGGATTGACAACAGCACCCGGCACAATAAGCGGGCCGACCTTTCTTGTGACAAGATGATTAAAGGTCGGAGCCTCCATGCTGCGACTTATATTTGTAAACAAACGGATATCCTGGACAGGGTTAAAGATTAAGCCAACTTTTGGATTAATGGCATCAAAAGAAAAATCCCGATCAAGATTGACAACGACTTTATCAAAGTTGCCCGGAGACGGTGGTGTTGATCCTGTACCGCTTATGTCCCGTTTGCTGTGTATCCATTGCAAGCCGGCAACAAACTGGGATTTTTCGGTCATGCTGCCGATGTACTGTAAACCAAGGACGGCGTTAGCAGCATCCAGATCAAGGTCACCGAAACGAAACAGACGAGTTCCGTTTTCGGGGTTATTCACCCAGTACTCGGTCGGCATTTCACCCATGTTCAGTGCGACTGACAAAAGGAACTGATCTTTGCGGGTCAGGTAACTGCCGGTGTTAAGCATCGAATAATTCAAACCAAAATTATTTGAGTCAACCACGGCGTGACTTAAGGGGTCAACGAATACATCATCCAACCACTCAGCGTAAAAACCGACTTCGTGTTCAGTATTTATTATGTTTATGTAGGTTTTGTTTGCTATGCGCAATTGTTCTGTCTCCCGGCGGGGATCCCGTTTATAGGTGTTAAAGACCCCGTCCCAACCCCCTCTTGCATTCCAGCCGTAAACCGGGTGACCGACTGCGGGTCCAGGCAGGGCAGCCGGCGGTGCAAACCCGGTGGCAAACCCGTCCCCGATTACAGCTTCAGGATGAGCAAGGGCGATCTCTTTCTGAAGAACAAATGGGATTTGAAATTCGTTATCTGTGTAGTTGAAAAAGGTTCTGTTGCTAACGCTGTTATTAAACTGATAGCCAAGGTTTGCTGACAGGTTTGTCCGCCTCCCTTCACTATGGCGGCGAAAACCATCTGTCCTGGCGTGGCCCGCACCAATATAATAATCCCATTTTTCACTTTTCCCTCCCAAACCAAAGCTGCCGTTAAAGGAGTCAAAGGAACCTGCCTGCAAGCGGATAAAGTTGTCACTGTTGAGTCCTGTTCTCAAGTTCATATTGATCGCACCACCCAGCGATGAACCGCCATATTTAAGGGCATTGGCACCTCTATACACTGACATGAAACGCATTTGTTCCGGTGCAAGCAAGCCAATAACAAACGATCCGTCTGCCTGGTTCAAAGGCATTCCGTCATAGAGTAGCTGCACCCCACGATTAACAGGGTTATCCTGGATACCGGAACCGCGGATATTTAGTCTTGGCTGGTCATTTCCGCCAAAAAATTCCTGCATGATTATGCCCGGTTCATTTCCCAGCACATCATTCAAGGTTGCCTTAAAGGTAATTTTTTCTTCCAGATCCAGGAGATTCGTCCCTCCAGGCACATTGGCGTGTTTTTCTTTTAACTCAGCTATGGACGGTTGGGTGATATCTTCCTTTTCCGACACGGTCAGGTCTGGTAATTTCGCAGCCTCTTCCCCGTGGACACTCACTGAGAATGCACACTGGATAGATAGGCAACCAATGATAATAAATAGTTTTTTCATAACATTTCTCCTGTTTTACTTGGGGTAATTTCCAACATACCAGCAGGTGGTACGAATCCTTTTACATAGCCACTGGAAATAAAATAAGCCGAGACTAAGCGTGAGTTTAGTGTAATCGCTAAATGTCTGCAGTGATAACTGTCACTCCGGGGTGATTTTTACGAATTAAAGATTATGCTGGGTGGGGGAAACTGGAACGGTCGCCATATCTATATTGTTCCATAGATATCTTTCAGGGAATCAGTATCGAGAATGGTGATTACCCCTTTGTTGTTGCGGATAATATTCTTTTTTTGAAAGGTGGAGAGGATGCGGGTAAAAGTTTCCCTGCTGAGACATAGTTCCTGAGCAGCAACGCCAAGCGGACGAACATCAATCATCTCACAACAGTTAGCCCGGTCATAACCACTATATTCCGGGCAGAAATCCTGTTGTTTGCTGAGCAGGTAGCCGGCGACCCGCTGAGCACTACGGGGTTTTTTGCAAAGGCAATTTTGTCTACAGGTAAGCTCAACGGTCTCTGATAATGCCGCAGCAGTCTGGAGACCGAGTTCCGGCACCTGATTGAGAATGTCCAGAAACTCCCCAACCGGCCAGGAGTAGGTCGTTGACTCAGTAAGTGCTTCCCCGTAGTATGGGTAAATTCGGCTTTTGCTGAAAGCGATGTGGAGGGAAATATAATTGTCGGGCAGGATTACGCTGCGGAGAATTTCTTCCCCCGAATCGTTTAGATAATACTCTCTGACTTTGCCGGAGAAAAGATAATAGAATCTCTCAACCCGAATTCCATCGGAGAATAAAT
>CAZEMY010000110.1:5254-7938 GCA_964513405.1 uncultured Desulfobulbaceae bacterium | reverse complement strand
CTTTTTAATGACCCTTGGCATACGGGCAAAATCAGAGAACTCACTCACCAGTTTTTTTATCTCATCAACCTGGGTTATGATGGTAGCAGTACACTGGTCAAAAATATTTTTATCATCTTCAATCGTGTTGAGATATCGCTTACGAAGCCGTTGGGCAGAGAGCTGAATGGGAGTGAGCGGGTTTTTTATCTCATGGGCAATGCGACGGGCTACTTCCTGCCAGGCTGCTATTCGTTGTGCTTTTTCCAGATTGGTCAGGTTGTCAAAAACGATAACATGACCGATGGGCTGCTGTTCATCATCAACCATTCTGGTTATATTGATCAAGAGGGACAGTTGTTCCCCCGGCCTAATGGTCAGCCGTAGATGCCGTTCAATTGAGTCTTTACCAGAACCCTGTAACTCCTCAAGAAAATTATTCAAAATCATGACATGGGATCGTGCCAGTACCTCTTTGAAATCATGTTTCAGAAAATAATAACTGTCAATCTGAAGAAGTTCACGGGCAAAACGATTGATGGTGGTTATTGTGTTATCTTCGTCGATTGCAATAACCCCGGCAGCAACATTTTTAAGAATAGTTTCAAGATACTGGCGGCGTTGTTCAGAGGTTGTGTTTGCCTCCAGAATCTCCTGATTGGCAAGAGCCAGTTTCCGATTACCAGCAAGAAGCCTGGCGGTCATGCTGTTGAATGAATCCACCAGCAACCCCATCTCATCATCTGATTCCTTCTCTATGGTAAATTCAAGATCACCTTCGGAAACCCGATGGGTCGCCAGGGCAAGTTTGTTGATAGGGCCGGTCAGGGAACGGGCAATATATACACCAAACCAGATCGCTCCGAAAATAATCAGCAAAGTGATAATCAAGAGCATAATGACCAGGTTAAACTTGATAGGTGCCTTAAACATAACTAACTGACGATAATCAGTAACCCCCTCTGATACGGTCTTCATCATTGTCATTTTATCAGCAGGGATAAGCAGGGTAGTAACAAGAAAAAACTGCTTGTCTGTTTCCGACGGCCAGTGGAGCGGTGTAACTGCCCGAACAAACTCACCGTCGCTGGTGTTGACCGAGGTTATTTTTGCAACAGAGGTTTCCTGCACCTGTTGCACTATCTCAGCTGGAACCGGCGGGATAGCATAGGCAAAAAGTCTAGGCTCCGTAACAGTTATAAGGTTGTTGGTGTCGCTGTCTATAAGGCTCAACTCATCCGGCCCAACCAGCGGACTGCCGGTTAGTTCCCGGGTAAAAAAACGACGCATCTCTTCTATGTTTTCCACTCTGAACTCAGAATCCTTAAAAGAAATGGCTATGCGAGCACCCATATTTTCCGCCCGTTTTTCGGTATCCAAGTAGAAAGATTGAGCAAGTTTAAGTGCTGAGTGAAGGGAGTTTTCTACATTTGCATCAAACCAGTAATCCATTGAAGCGGTAACAAACCGTAGTGATATTATGAATAAAAGAGCCGTTGGCACCAGTGAAAGAGCTATAAAGGATATAACCAGACGAGTGCGGAGTCTGGAACCAAGGATATTTTGTTTTCTTTCAAAAATCAATTCTACGATGTTGCGTAAAACAAGATAGATCATGAGCAGTAGCAGCAACCCATTTATATTGATTAGAAAAAAAACAAGAATAGTGCTGGAGAGCGGCAGGGCAACGACACCTTTAAGCAGGCTGGACTGGAGGTAAGCCGAGAGGGGAATGAGCAAAGCACATAAAATAATGACTACCCGGGTTAATCTTTTTTTCTGTTCAGGGCTGATCATCATGGACGCAAGGGTTAAGTTTATTATACCATTTAGTGTAATCCCTCAGGATCAATAGTTAAATTCTACAATTCGCCAATCAGTTTCAAAATTCCATAGCGAGGTAAAAGGAATAATATAATGCATACCAAGCGGGAGACGGTTCTCTTCAAGGATTGCTTTGACCCGCAGGATATAAGGTGCATCGGGGATCAGCATGTCTCTCTCGACAATCGGGTAACCGCTAAGTCTGGACATGAGCTGTTTGGCTTCTGTCACTGATCTTGTTGTTATAACTTTATTTTCTCTCTCTGGTAAAGATATCCTGTATTCTTTTCTCAGGGCATCGTAAGTGAGAGTTCGGGTAACTTCATAACTGATTAGATCGTCATTAAACCACCATGTTCTTATCCTCTCTAATTCTATGTGGAAAGTAAACAAAACTGGCAGACCATTTCTCACCCCTTCTATCATTTTCTGGTTGAATCCATCCTTTACCGTGGCAAAAAGAAGCAGGTCTTCTATTGAAGTAGTTACAACAATATCGATGAGCTCAGGTGTTTTTTTCTCAGCAGCAAAAAGTTGACTACTATAAAAAATCAGGACAAAAATAAAAAAAATACGGATTATTGGGAAGAATATTTTCATTGTTTATAAAAGTTCTCTGCCTTTATCAGAAGACAGAATCCAGAGGACAGAAGACAGAGGACAGAAGACAGAATAGTTAGTGCTTCGCATTTTGTTTATCCGGTTTATGACTTCTTTCCTCTGTCTTCTGATAAAGGTATGACTGAGAAAATTGGCTTGAGTTAACAGTTTTTTTCTGATTTTATGTGTACGGAGAAAATACTTTAATGTCCGGTCGCTGTCCATGGAAAAACGGAGATTTAATCAGTTTTTTTACAAAGCACCTTGACTTGTTTTTCAGC
>CAZEMY010000110.1:0-5244 GCA_964513405.1 uncultured Desulfobulbaceae bacterium | reverse complement strand
TATTATTATATGAATTATATGAATTATATGAATTATGTAAACTTTCGCAATGTACCACTGGTGGTATATCAGATCAGATGGTTAAGAAAAATTAAATCAAACAAGGGTTACAAATGAGCATTAATTTAAAACTGAAACTTATTCTTTTTGTTTTGGCAGCGATTATTATAGGGATGTTTCTTGAAACTTTTCTCAGCACCAGGCAACAGTCGGATGATGCCCTGATGATAAACATGGCAGGCCGACAAAGGATGCTGATCCAGAAAATGACAAAAGAATTATATAGTCACTTGTTGGTACTTAAGGAAACAGGAAAAACCAATACAAACATTGTTGAAAGAGTCCGCAACACCGAGAAAGTGTTCGACATAACTCTTAACTCCCTGATAAATTCAGGTAAGGCTCCAACAGGAGTTAATCTGAGTAGTACCAAGTATAATACGATAACGGCGGCAGAAGGAGATGCCGCTGTTCAGCTTGCCATGGTTAACGATCTATGGAAACAATTTAAACCTGTTGTAAATAATATCCTGACCGGAAATTACTCCGATCAGGATATTGACTGGTTGGATAAAAACAATTTAACTCTGCTTAAGGAAATGAACAAGGCAGTAACCATTATGCAGGCAGATTCTGAAAAAAGAGTAGACTCTCTTCTTATAATCCAGGGGGTGTTGGTTATATTTGGCCTTATCTGCTCTTTGGCAGCTTGTTTCATTATCCAGTCAATCTTGACCAGGATTGCCAGGATTCTTTCTTTTTCTGACAGGTTTGGTGGGGGAGACCTCACAGTTACCTCTGGTATCATTGGTGAAGACGAGCTTGGAAGAATAGGCAAGAGCTTGGACAGCATGGCAAAAAAACTACGGCAGATTATAACCGGAATGGGGAAGAACTCCTCCCAACTTAATCAAAATTCAGAACAATTACTGGGAGTTGCCACGCAGGTCTCTGGTAATTCCAGCGATGTATCTGAAAAATCCCAATCAGTTGCTGCCGCTGCAAGTCAAATGAGCGGCAATATGAGTTCTGTTGCTGCTGCGGTGGAAGAAACCGCAACCAATGTATCCATCATGGCAGGTGCGGTTGGCGAAATGAACACCACCATCGGCAAGATAACCAGCGATACAGAAAACGCAAGAAGCATCACCGAGGATGCGGTTCAGCAATCTACACGAGCTTCTGAGAGGGTCAATGAGCTTGGCGAAGCTGCTGCTAAAATAGGCAAGGTAACCGAAACAATCACCGAAATTTCCGAACAGACCAACCTGCTGGCCTTAAACGCCACCATCGAGGCGGCCAGGGCCGGGGAAGCTGGCAAGGGATTTGCCGTAGTCGCCAACGAGATCAAGGAACTCGCCAAACAGACCGCCGAGGCAACCATGGATATCCGTGAAAATATTGAATCCATTCAGTCTTCCACCACTGTCACGGTCACCGAGATAAGCGGCATTGCTGATATTGTCAAAGAAGTTAATGAGATAGTAACAAGTATTGCTGCGGCCCTTGAAGAACAGGCGGCAACAACCACAGAGATTTCTGAAAATGTTAATCAGGCATCCATTGGTATCCAGGAAGTCACGGAAAATGTCGCCCAGAGCTCTGTGGCTGCCGGTGCCGTAGCAGGTAATATTAGCGAGGTAAGTGATAAGTCTGTAACAATTAAATCATCAAGCACTGAGCTTGCCAAGACAGCACAACAGCTTAACCACCTGGCCGCCGAGCTTGCCCAGGTGGTAAAAAAGTTTACAGTTTAGCATTCAGGAGACAGGTTTCAGGGGATATTTTATATAACCTGTCCCCGAGTGCAATACAAACAAGTGACAATATTAAACTCCACGCATCTGATTGATTTAACCTGGCGAGGAATGTCGAACAGGTAGATAGCGTAGACTTCGAGCGGAGACTCCGGGGAATTTAGAATGATGAAGGGGGGAAAACTTCTATATTCGAAATTCGAAATTCGTTTATATTTTTTCTGCCCGCAGGGCATCATGTTCATCAGCCTTTGGCTGCTAACTACTCTGTCTTCTGTCCTCTGACTTCTGTCCTCTGTTATCACCACTCAACCCGAATAACATTATCAAGGGCATTGACCCTTGCCAGTCTTACTCTTACCGTATCGCCCGGTTCCACCGGAAATGCCGGGTTTAAAGGTAAGTCAACATCAAACATGCAGCTTTTAAGCAGAAGGTTCACCCTTCTTGGTCCCTGACCGACAACGATGGCAGGCACAGTGCCTCCCTGCTGAGGCTCCAGATAACGAAGAATCCAGTATCGCTGCCGGAGGCGGCGTATCCCCCCTGCTCTGCCCAGATTCTGACTGATTATACCTGAAAAGCTCTTACATTCATCATCTGAAAAAAGAATTCCTTTGCCGCTTATCATACTCCCTATCTGGTGCTGAATAATCAAATCGAGGAACCTGCGGATAGGAGAGGTAACAGTTGTGTAACAGTTCAGCCCCAGACCACTGTGTGGCTTAGGATGGGTGGTAAGCTCTCCTCTGGCAAGAGATCGCCGTTGCCTGGCAACATCCGGCAAACTGTTACGAACCCCGCTGATTAGCCGTTTCCTGGGCGGCGGCTGAGAGCGAAACAAACCTGGAGCTTCCTGGGCGGCAAGATAAGAAGCGGCAACAGAATTGGCAAGAATCATCATCTCGGCAACTAAGCTCCTTCCCGGAGTATCCACCGGCATCAGCCACACTTTTATATTATCTCTATTTCTGACATCAATATTGACATCAGGAATGTTTAGAAAAAGGGCTCCATTATCATCTCTTTTCTGCTGAAGACTGATTCGCAGTTGATTGAGCTGCCTTAAACCGGGTTCCTGCTCATCTTCCCTGCCGAGTATTTCGTCAACATAGACATAGGTGAGCTGCCGTTTCACCTCAATAACACTGCGGGTAATGGAGGAGTTGATAATGTTTGCTTCCCTGTCCATGTTTATGATAAAACTCATGGCAGGCCTCGGTTTACCCTTTATCAGGCTGCATACACCCTGGGAGAGAACGGTGGGCAGCATGGGGACATGTCCCTCCGGAAAATAAAGCGAAGTTGCCCGTTCACGGGATTCGAGAAAAAGGGGATCACCGGCATGAATAAAACGACTGACATCGGCAATGTGGATACCTACCCGAATTGTATCGCCAAGATCTTCTATGTGAAGGGCATCATCATAATCACGGGTGGAAGCGGCATCAATGGTAAAGGTGTCTAACTCCCGCAGATCTTTGCGGCCGGGATCAGCGAGAAGTTCCTCTAAAGACGGTTCCTGGATATTATTAGCCGACTCCAGGCATTCAGCGGAAAACTCAACCGGTTGGTCAGCTTTTAACAGTGGCAGATTTTCATCTCTTTGCCAGATTCCAGCATTAACCAAGATATGATAACCGTCATTGGGCCCGGTCAGCTTTGCCTCTTTAAGCATTTGCCGAACCAGATCGGCCTGGGAGGATTCACTGCCAAACAGGATGAAATCTGCCAGCCACTCCATTACTTGAGCCATCTGCGGCCACTCCTCAACACTTACTTTGCCACCGCTTTTGATCTGGTTTAAAAAGACAGCCCCCTGCTTTAGAAGTTCTTCTTTTTCCTTCTCCTTTTCTTTTTGGTGGACTAACAGTGCAACCTGTTCCTCTGAGTGAACAGTAACCATGGAGTTTTTATACTTGAAATACAAACGGTCTGTGAATATGGCCCGCAAAAAGGCTGCGATTTTGTCATCTGAGATCTCACCGCTGAACTGAAGTTCAGCAAGGAATTCGGGAGAATATGATGACTGCTCTTCAGCAGCTACAAGTTCCCACACCTCTTCAAGATTGACCTGCCCAACAAGGGTTCTCCGGTTCTCATCGACTGTTTTCAGGATTTGCAACTGTTCGTCCCTGCCTGTATCCAAACTATGCCGACTCTTTGAAACAAGAAGTACCCGTGATTCCGGCAGGTTTATTTCCCTGCTGTTCTGGTTGAGAAGCCGAAGTCTTTTCCCATTTATCTGGGTGACCAAAGCGCAGTAGAACTTACCGCCTTCAATGTATTCAACGAGGTTGCCCGAGGTTATCATAGAATTTATCTTTTTGTTTTTTGTTTTTTTATTTTTAGTTTTCTCTGTGGACAATTACACAATGGATAGCAGGAATAAGCAATTTTGTCATTATTTTTGCCTGAAAATAATCTGAACATGGAAATTACTGACAAAAAGGTATATAGTAGCTTTATGGAAAAAGAAAAAATATCAGAAAAAACAGGTAAACAGGTTTTCAAATCAGGAGTAGTTGCTCTTATTGGTCCGCCCAATGCTGGCAAGTCAACCCTTCTCAACCGGTTATCAGGTCAAAAGATAGCTATTGTTACCCCCAAACCCCAGACAACCAGAAACCGGATATTGGCTGTAATAAACGGGGATAATTACCAGATAATGCTCTTAGACACCCCCGGACTTCACAAGGCCAGAGATATAATGAACCGGGAGATGGTAAAGGTCGCAATGGCCAGCCTTGCCGAGGCAGACTTGGTTCTCTTTCTTGTTGATGGTGCTTCATTTACCTTGAAAGAGCTGGCAAAAAGAAAGCTTGAATATCAGCAATATCTTACATCTGTAAAGGTTCCGGTGCTGTTGGCTTTGAACAAAGTTGATCTTCTGCAGCCGGATCAATTGCTGCCAATCCTTGCCTGGTATGACCAGCTCTATCCTTTTACGGCCATGGTGCCAATTTCTGCCCTTGACGGAGACGGGGTGGATACCTTTCTTGCGGAAATCGCGACCCGCTTGCCCGAAGGGCCGCAATATTATCCGGATGACATCCCCACAGATGCCAGTGAGAGATTTATAGTGGCAGAGTTAATTCGTGAGAAAATTTTTATCCTCACAAGAGAGGAAGTCCCCTACTCTACTGCGGTCATGATTGAATCTTTTAAAAGAAATGATTCCGGCAAGTCCGTGCTTATCCATGCGACCATTCTTGTGGAGAGGGGCTCTCAGAAAGGAATTATAATTGGTCAACAGGGGAAGATGATTGCCCGTATCAGAGAAGAGGCTGTCCGGGAAATTGTCGAACTTCTTGGTTGCCGGGTAAATTTAAAGCTCTGGATAAAGATCAAGAAAAAGTGGACTACCAACGAAAATATATTGCGGGAACTTGGGTTGCAGGGGTCAGGTAACAGGATAAAGGTGACAGAGGGCAGCCCGTAGGTCGGGTTAGCGGATAAAGCCAAGAGAGATGGAAAGCACAGATGA
>CAZEMY010000109.1:0-7982 GCA_964513405.1 uncultured Desulfobulbaceae bacterium | reverse complement strand
TAATGTAGCTAAGGTTGCGGATAAGGTTGATGAAGTCAAGCCTGAACCTGAAGTCAAGCCTGAACCTGAAGTTAAGCCTGAGTCCAGGAAACGGAAACCTGCCCCGAAGAAAAAAAATCCCAAAGGGAGGGACACCGCCACTGAAAGCAGAAACAAAAATACAAACAAAAGCACAAACAAAAATAAAACACCCGAAAATGATGTAGCTGAAGAACAACCCGCCGTAAAACAGGAAAAGCAGGGACTGACAAAACTGCTGATCAACGCAGAGGAATCAGAGGAGTGCAGGATTGCTCTTGTGGACAACGGTCGGCTTGATTCATACCATGTCACCACTGTGGTCAGGGAACGGACAAAAAATAATATCTACAAGGGAAAGATTGTTGCGGTTGAGGCTAATCTTCAGGCGGCATTTGTTGAGATCGGCACGGATCGAAACGGGTTTCTTCCTTTTGCTGAAATTCATCCCGAATATTACCGTGAAGATATAAGTGATGCAGATAGAAAATATATCAGCCAGGGCCAGTGGAGAAAACTTAAAATTGAAAATGTTATCCGCAGGGGTCAGGAGGTGTTGGTTCAGGTGGTCAAGGAGGTAACCGGTAACAAAGGTGCCAATATGACGAGTTACCTTTCATTACCGGGAAGATGTCTGGTCTTGCTGCCGGGCAGCGACAGTGCCGGTATATCGAGAAAGATTGCCGGTGAGGAACGCCGCTCCGCCCTGCGGGAAATCATGAGTGGCTTGTCAATTCCTGAAGGTGTGGGATATATTATTCGTACCGCCAGTGCCGATATCACCAAATCTGCTCTTCAGCAGGATCTTCGCTTTCTGGTTCGGCTCTGGAAAGAGATCAGAAAACGGGGGCAGACCATGGCTGCTCCTGCCTTGGTTTATGAGGATCAGGACACAGTGGTTCGTTTCCTGCGGGATCATTTTGTGGCAGAAATTGATGAAATACAGGTTGACACTGAGGAATCTCTTGCTCAGGTGAAACAGTTTATCGAGTTGTTGCCTGCCAAGCAGAAAAAGGTTCGGGTAAAATTGCATCGGGGGGCAAAACCTATCTTCAACCAGAATAATGTTGAAGAGCAGATAGAATCCATCTACAAGCCCCAGGTACCTCTTGTCTCCGGCGGTTCCATAGTCATTGATCCCACCGAGGCTCTGGTTGCCATTGATGTTAATTCCGGTCGGACTTCCAAAAACGGAGACTTTGAAGAAACTATTTTTCTGGCAAATATGGAGGCGGCGGCTGAACTTGCCCGCCAGCTCCGTTTGCGTGATCTTGGCGGTCTTATCGTGGTTGATTTCATTGATATGCGTAACAAAAAGCATATTCGTGAAGTGGAAAAACAGGTTAAAACCAGTATGAAACGGGATAAGGCCAAGGTTGATATAAGCAAGCTTTCCCGTTTCGGGCTAATGCAGATATCTAGGCAGAAAATGGGTGCTCCCATTGAAAAAGGAAGTTATCTGAGTTGTGAACATTGTCAGGGACGGGGAGTTATAAAGTCAGTTGAGAACCAGGCGTTATACGCTCTTCGCCGTATCCAGACGGGAATTTTACGGAAACAAGTTGCCCGGGTGGGGTGCAGATTGCCCATTGAAGTCGCTGGTTACCTGCTCAATAAGAAGCGAAAAGAACTCTCAGATCTTGAAAACAGGCATAATGCAAGCATAGATATTATCCCCAAACCAGAGATGAAGCCGGCGGATATTCAGCTGGATTTTTTTAAAGACTCGTAATTACGCTTAACTTCCCTTGGAGAAATGTTTTAAAAACAACCTGTTAGCTGCTGGGTGGTAGACGGGGCGGTTTATGTTAAAGTAAAGAGGAGTCAGGTTGTGCGGTTCCGGGGCAGCTTATTTTGAGAATGTTTTACTTTAGATGATAAAATATCTTGCACTAACTTATGATATACGGTAGATTTTTCTGTCGTCGTAAGCGCCAGTAGCTCAGCTGGATAGAGTACCGGACTACGAATCCGTAGGTCGCAGGTTCGAATCCTGCCTGGCGCACCAGTGATTACAAGTTTTTTACATCTGAACTTATTATATAATGGCGGTTAAGGCATCAGGATTTTTTCCTGATGCCTTTTTTTTGTTTTATAAGACCTGCTCTGTCTGCAAAAGGTGGAAAGGGCGAGGGGGGTTGATAATAACCAACTCGCTTCCCTATTTGTGGTAAAATCAGATTTTGAAGCTGTTGACAGTTTCCTGCAATCCTTTTGATAGATTGCTAAGGTCGTCGGCACTGGTTCTTACTACCAGGTTGCTTTCTGAAATTTCGTTGGATGCCTGATGAACCACTGTGATGTCCTTTGCTATGTCCCCTGCAACAACCGAGATACTGCTAACATTATGGGTAACCTCCTGGATACCTACGGCAGCTTTAGCAACATTTTCAGCGATCTCTTTTGTGGTTGCTGACTGCTCTTCAATAGCGGAAGACACGCTGCTAATCATCTCGTTAACCGTTTCTATTTCACCGGTTATCTGCTCTATTTCGGAGACAGTACTCTCTGTAGACTCCTGGACATTCCTGATCCGTTCCTTAATTTCCAGGGTTGCCCCTGCGGTTTGTTTTGCCAGATCTTTGATTTCATTTGCAACAACAGCAAACCCCTTGCCAGCTTCTCCAGCCCTTGCTGCCTCGATTGTCGCATTAAGGGCAAGTAGGTTGGTTTGTTCAGAAATGTCGTTAATGGTTTCTACAACTTTGCCAATTGCCTTGGCTGAATCACTCAAACGAGCCACATCACTGGATGCATTTTCTGCTCTTTTTACCGCTTTATTACTTATGGCAAGGGTCTTTTCCGTGCTTTTGGCAATCTCGTGAACGGTCAGGGTCATCTCTTCCGTGGCGGCGGATACCATGCTTATGTTCGACGATGACTCCTCAGCCGCATTAGCAATAGAAGGCATATTGGAACTCATTTCTTCGGTGGAAACAGATACAGATGAGGCTATACCTAAAACATTTTCTATTTTGCTGGACATAACTCCTGAGGTATCAGTGAGGACCGTAGATGATTTGGAAAGCGTTGATACGCCGGTAATTATTTTTTGCAATGTATTGACAAGTGTGTCTTTCATTTTCTTTGTTGCTTTAAGCATCTGTCCTGTTTCGCCCTTTCTGGAGGCATCTATCCTACCCGTTAAGTCATTGGTCGCAAGTACTTCCATAATGTTGATAATATTATTAATTGAACTTAACAAGCTGCGAGTTACCATGAATAACACGGCCATAACGAGAAAGAGTACCACTGCGGACACCAGTATGATCAACGACCTGGTTTTTTTAATTGTTTCATCCAGTTTGGCAGTAGCATCAGCAAGTTTCTGTTTTTTCAACTCAGACAACTTGCCGAAATATTTACGCGACTCCACAGCAAGAGGAGTCGCGGATTTACCATATTCGCGATAAAGAGTGTGACGCTCGGAAGGGTCAAGTTCTCTAAGTTTTTTTGAAAATATTATTCCGTCATTAACAAAGTTGATAGTTGCCCTTTCAGCTTTACTTATCAAGTCTTTTGTTTTTTTATCGCCATTCGCCTCTTCAAGAATAATATAGTTTTCCTTTATCCTCTTGAGCATATTATCCAATCTTTTTAAGTCCTTGTCTATATTGCTCCCTAACATTATATTACGGGTCAGGCGGCTGACATAATTGACATCTCTGTTAATTTCAATAACAGCAATGTGACTGGCAATGTCCCTGTTTCTCATTTGACTGTAAGACTCAGACATAGAAGAGAACCCTACAAGACTAACAGTTAGAACCCCACCAATCCCTAAAACTATCAAGCCGGCAATTACTATCATTTTTTGTTTTATAGTCATCTCGTTTCCTCTTTGTTGTATGAAAAAATATTTTATCATCAGGGCTAAATATATTATGGGGGCCTATGTTTGGCCCCAGCCTGAACCCTAACCCAATTTTTGCTCATAACAGATTTTTAGCAAGCAAGACATGCGTGATGCGGTACATTACAAATTGTATTTTAAAAAAAAAAGAAAGTCAAATGTGGTTTAGTCGTTATGTTTAGGGGTAGGGGTAGGGGTAGGGGTAGGGGTAGGGGTACTGTGTGTGTGGAAAACAACAATAGAAAAACTTATATATCTTCGTGCTGCCCACAAGGGGGAAAAGGCAAGGGGAGTTGATAATAACCATTTTTTTTGCAATCACAGGGAAAATTACTGACTGATATTCCCAGCAACCGAACTTTTTTATGCCCGACTTCGGTGGAGGCAAGTAAACGGGGTAATGATGCTATCATTTCAGAGGCGGTATCAAACGGGGTTCTGAAGGTGCAGGAACGGGTTACAGTCAGGAAATCAAAATAACGGATTTTCAGGATAATCGTTCTTCCTTTGAGTTTTTTTCTGGTGAGAGATTGCTCTATTCGGTGGGCAAGAGCGTTGAGAATGGACAGCATTTCACTTATGTCATCAATGTCTTTCTCCATGGTTGTCTCGCACCCCACCGATTTGTTTCCTTTTCGTACCCCGACAGGGCGATTGTCAACCCCACGGACAATATCATAAAAAAATGCCCCTGCTTTACCAAAAAGTCCGACAAGTTCATTTTGTTCGTAGCTGACCAAGTCTGCACCGGTTTTAATCCCGAGTCCATGCATTTTTTTCTCGGTTACCCTGCCAACTCCATAAAATTTACGCACCGGTAACCGGCAAATAAACCGGATTGCCTCTTCAGGAGTTATCACGGTTATGCCATTGGGTTTGTTTTCATCGGAGGCAACCTTGGCAAGAAATTTATTGTAAGATACACCCGCTGAGGCGGTCAGGCCGGTAGTGGCAAAAATTTCCCGGCATATGGTCTGGGCAGTCCAGGTGGCAGAGGGGATTTTTTTCTTGTTTTCAGTAACATCGAGAAATGCCTCATCAACTGACAGAGGCTCGACCATATCACTGTATTGACGAAAAATTGCCATGATTTCATGGGATACTTGCCGGTAACGCTCCTTGCGGGGACGGATAAACACTGCTTCCGGGCAGAGTCGGATAGCCTTGGCACAGCTCATGGCTGAATGAACCCCAAAACTGCGGGCAGAATAAGAACAGGCTGCCACCACTCCCCGGCCAGTCGGGTCACCGCCGACAATAACCGGTTTTCCCCGTAACTCCGGGTTGTCCCGCTCCTCAACCGAGGCAAAAAAAGCATCCATATCTATGTGGATTATTTTTTTGATGTTTTCCATGGCAGACTTTGACTTGCAGGAGTTTATATTTTTATTATAAAGATATGGCAAACATGGTTTATGCACCTTGATATTTTAGACAATATTTTTGGTGTTATCTCTTTTTCCGGTTGCATTCTTTTGCAGTTGTAGTCAATTTTGGTCGTTCCCAGACCAGTAAAAAATCAGGAGTTATTCATTATGCTTAAATTTATTCCAGGAATTATTCTGGTTCAGACCGGAACCGGGGTACTGATATTTTTTGGATTGCAAATTGAAGCCTATAATTACCAGGCCATGGCAATCACCGCAATATTGACAATCCTGATGATAATATTGGCAGGATTCTGGTTTTCGTCTATTGCCAGAAATCAATACCAGAGCAGTCTGGAAACTACAAGGGAAGAGCATGCCAGGGAACGGGAAACAATAAGGGTTAACGCTGAGCGACAAAAATCCAGAGTGGTCAGCCGGAGCCAAAAAGAAGTTATGAAGGAAGTTAAACGCACCAATGCCGCTGCCAGTTTTAAGATTGGTGTTACCTTTGCCGGAGCTTTAACCTTTGGTGTAATTATGCTTTATACGCAATTTATTACCGCTGGGCTGCTCGTTTTGACCACCGTTGGCGGTGGTTTAGCTGGTTATCTGTTTAAGGGAAGGCGGGACAGAATGAAAAAGCAGAAATTAATTGGGATGAATCTGCGGGTAAGTAAAAAGGAAAGAATAAGCCAACTTAATTAATTATTTCAGTCCTGTTTGAGCATCTTGACTCCATTTCTTCGCTACCTCGCCAAAAATGCTAAAGAGGTTTTTAAATCTGTCCCCGACCGGTTGCAAAAAGTTCAAACATTTTTTCAAACAGCATGGGAATAGCTGATGCCTGGGCACTACTGGAACCGGCATAGGTTTTGGTTATCTCGAAAGCTCGTTCAAAGGCTTCAGTATATTCGGTATCATTTGCCTGCTGTAATACTTTGATTAATTCTTTGGAAAGTTGTTTGTCCATTTGTATAGTCCCTTTCTTTATTTAATTTCCTGCCGTTAACCTATTATTAATCAACAAATACATCCTGAATCGCTAAGCATAATACCCTTTGCCAGGAAAAGCCATATTTGGATTAAAAGCAACTATTCGAACGGGTATAGCTGGGTAATTATTACCCGATTTAAACTAATGCCCGGATAATAATTCCCCAGCTCCAATGAAATAAAAAAAGTTTTAAACGATAATAATTTGCTCAGGAAGATCTTATGCTCCATTATGTATCAAACCTCTATTTTTTGTTTGAAGTTAGTTTTGGTGCTATTTGCCCTATATAGTGTTGTTTTTATCCTTATGCTTTCTTTTTCGAATAGTTTCTCAAGCATTTTTTTCACTTCTGGCATGGTTGTAGCAATAAGAAGGACAAAGCAAAACTGATAAATAAAAGCTTGGGTGTAACAGATCTTGCCTATATTTTTCATTTTTTCTTTCTCCGACCCTGACAGGTTTCCCCCCCTCCTTTTCCTGTCAGGGTTTTTTTGTGCCCACACCATTCATACAGATTAGTTATCAACGCTATTGTAGCCAAAAGCTCACCCCCCGTTTACCTGGAAGATCGTAAAATATTAAATATAAATTTCTTTTTTGTAATTAGAGAGTTAAAAATGTAATCAGGATAGTAATTGCAAGGTATTCCAAGCCACCATGTCTTTCTTTTTGTATCTTCGATGCTCAGGGAATGGAATATAAATAATCGCTTGTTTGTTAATATACGCCTTGACGAATCTCTCCACTTGTATAATTTTACGAGGTGTTGAATTTGCCTGGAATAAATAATTGCACTTTTTTACTAATTCTTTAAAAAAATGAATTCAAAATAATGGAGAAATTATGAAAAAGGAAAAAATAATTAACTGGTTATACGCTATACCTGTGTTATTCATGCTATGCTTGGCTCTGCTTTTGATTCTCCCTGGTCAGTCACTTGCCAGAGAGAACGGAAATATAGCTCTGCTTGAACAGTCCGGCAAAGGTTTTGCCTCTGTTGTTAAAAAAGCAGGACCGGCAGTGGTTCATGTCAGGGTGGAAAAAACAGTAAAAAGGGGATTGCCCCGTACGCTTGATCAGTTTCACTCTTCTATTGATCCGTTTTTTGAAAGGTTTTTTGGCCCCAATTTCAGGAAGCCAGGACAGCCGCAGCAACCACGAACCTTTAAGCAGCAGACCGCTGGCTCCGGATTTATTATAAGTCAGGAAGGCTATATACTGACCAACAACCATGTAATTAAAGATGCTGATACCATTACAGTTCGTCTTGCCGATGAGCGGGAGTTCAAGGCAGAGGTTATTGGTGCTGATCCCCAGTCGGATGTAGCTTTGCTTAAGATAGATGGTAAAAATCTTCCGGTTCTGCCTCTTGGTGACTCGGATGCCATTGATGTGGGTGAGTGGGCGATTGCCATTGGCAGTCCTTTTGAGCTGAAACAAACCGTTACTGTAGGCGTGATCAGTGCCAAGGGGCGTACCCGTGTCGGTATAGTTGATTATGAAAATTTTATCCAGACAGATGCTGCCATAAATCCCGGCAACTCCGGGGGGCCGCTTTTAAATATTCATGGCGAGGCCATAGGGGTCAACACGGCGATATTTACCCGCAGTGGTGGCTTTATGGGGATAAGTTTTGCTATTCCTATCAATATGGCCAAGGCGATTGTTCACCAGCTCCAAGAACATGGAGCGGTTACCCGCGGTTGGCTTGGTATTGGTATTCAGGATGTGGATAAATACCTTGCCG
>CAZEMY010000108.1:0-7984 GCA_964513405.1 uncultured Desulfobulbaceae bacterium | reverse complement strand
TATTTAAGTGTAATGGAATGGCTGGGATGTCTCCGCGTAGCGGCTTCGTCCAACAGTGACTTTGTCGGATGGGTACGGGGATAATATACTTAGAACAGACTTCTCTTGGCTGTGGCCATGCCTATTTTATCATGCCATTGACCAAGCCGTTCACCACGCATGGAGAAAAGTTGCAGTTTACATGTGTAGTAGGTGAGCTTGCTTCCCCCATCACCTCTCTGACTGGTTGAGGTGATAGTTGTTTTAAGGATATAGTCATAACTTGATGATATACTGCTCTCATCAATCACTCGGGCAACTCCTGAATCCAGAATTTTGGAGATAATTTCATCCTGTATGTCTTCCGTTATAATACTGGCATCATGGGTTGTGTTTTCGGGTACAGCAACAACCAGCAAAGGTCTTTTTCCTGTTTTACTCCACTTTTGAACGGCATTGGATAAAAGCATTTTTTCCGTTACCACGCCTGCCAGGGCAACATAATCTTCGGCTGTCAACCTGTCCTTAAGATGTGCTCTTTCTCCGTCTGCCACCAGACTTACATTACTCTGCCCACCTATGGATACTGGGCCACAGCCACTAAACATTACTGTTAATACCATCAGCAACAATAGTGAACAGCCTTTAAAACCTGTAAATTTATGCGTTTTCATCTTTCCTCCGGTTAGTTGTTATTTTTGCCACTTATTTTTCCTGGGCTTGCTTGTTAAGTTCAATAAAGGTGTCATCAACCAAGCGAACGGTGAAAATAGCCTGGTTTGCCTCTTGTCGCAGGGACATTTCAGGAAAGTTTTTCACTTCTTTTGGGGCAAGAACAAATCTTTTCCATGGTCTTGGGTCACCGGCGGTAAATCCGTTCATATCTTCCCATTGATATTGATATTCAAGTTCATAACGATTTTGGGTCAGGTTCTGGACAGTTACCTGGGCTCTGGCAAAATTTCCGGCATTGCCAAGTTTTGGATTAACCACGCTGATGCGGCCAATCAGGATATTAGAGGCTATAACCCTTTTTAGGCCTGCATAACTGGTGTCAACGGCCTTGGTCTGGATGATATCCTGGTTGGAGTTGGTGTTTATATTCAACTCAGGTCTGGCTCCCTTTGTGCAACCTGCCGTTAGAGTTGTTATGGCAAGAAACAGAATTAAGGTTCCCCATGGCAATAACTTCATTGTTTTCTCCTTTTTTTAAAGCATTTAAATTAGCGGTGATTTTAAATAGTTAAAAAGACCAATAGGCTCAAGGTCACCTTTAGGTAATGCTATGTCTGGGGTGACCATATTTTTTTACTTGGATAAGCAAACATCGTTTCATCAATGGTGCGAACAAGGACAAAATGGCTATTGCCATCATTAAGTTTCACAGTCTCTTCGGCAAGCTGTTTTCCCTCACTGTCATAGGATCTGATCTTCAGCGTCTTCAAACCTTTTTTTGGGTATATTCTTGCTGCCATTACTGTTGCTGGCAGGGTCATCCAGGATGTAGTGTCAGGTTCCTGTGCGGAATCCATTACCCTGCTGACAAGACTGCCAAGTCCACCGAATATTGAGTTACCGGCATTCTCTATTGCTGCATCCCTGACAACTGCAGTCATAAGCATGGTTTTGATATATGGCAGTGAATCTTTCTGGTGCCTTAAAGCAAGAGCTTCCAAGTCAGCCACCTGAGACAGGGTGGCTAAAGTTTTTCCTTGACTTGTCATTACTTTTATTTTAGCAACCCTGCCTGGTACGGGGTTGAAAATAGGTAGTTCCACATCCAGATTTCCGTCCACAGGAATAGAAATGACCTTTTTTTCCGGAACAAATCCATCCAGAGCGACAATGTGAATTAAGCGGGAGGCCGGTTTTTTCTTTTTAGTGTCCTTGACCGCCTGTTTCAATACGGCACTGTCCGGGTTTAGCTTCAGGGCATGTTTGTAGGCGATATGAGCATTACTGAGTAAAGATTTTAATTCAATACTCTTGAATTCATTAACCATCCCGACAAGATAGTCCCCAAACGGGTTGACAAAAGCATTGGGAACTGTAAGGGCGGCGGAGTTATATTTGGAAAATTCAGTGTTTAGAACCTGAAATATATTGGTGCTTCTGTTTTGCTGGTTCTGTTTTTTTTGTTTTTTATCGTCTTTTTCCTCGTCCTCAACTTTACTTATCTCTTTAGAAAACTTTTCTTTTTCCTCATCCTGCCACTGGATAGAAAGCTTGGCAACATTAAATGATCGTTCATCACCTTTTAACAGGTACGCCATGCTCTTGATATTAAGCAGCATGACCTTTTCATAGCCGGGTGCCTCGTAACGGCCAAGCTCTCCTGCTCCGGCAGCATCAGCAAAGAAAGAGCCAATTGCACTTGCTCCACCCTTAAAATAAGATTCAGATTCCCGTTCTTCAATTAATTCCTGGGCCAGCCGGGAATATCTTATAACCTTGTCTGGAGAACCTGTCTGGAGAAACAGGGATGATCTCTCCATCAAACCGATAAGCCGCAATTGTTCCGCCAGTTCCATATCGGTTTTATTTTTCTTTTTAAAGTTCTCCTCCTCAGCTGCCATCATTCTCTCAACTTCGGCAACATTTCCAGCAGCTAATTGTTGCCGAAAGGGGAGATATTTTTTTGAGTACCCCGTGTAATAAGGCTCCAGAGGTCGAACCTGGGTTTGGCCGGGCAAGACCTGACCCGCTGGAGGTGCAACAGTCTGGCTATGTCCAAAGATGTTATTCATGTGAGCTGCCCCTCCCCCCTGGGTAGGGACACAACCCTGCAAAAACAGGCCGCAGACAATAACGATAATCCAGCTTAAACCGTTAACTGACTTTAAATGTTCGAAATTTAATCTCCTTTTTTTCATTTAATTTCCTCTTCTACGAAGTTAGGATTACCAGGCTACTTTCATCATCTTCTTCTTTGCTGTCGGCTTGGCAGGTTCTTTATGGTTACGCAGTATATCACCGGCAGCCACCCTAGTTCCGCTTGTCATCCGGGCCCGTGACCTCGCAACTTCAACAGAGGTTATTTCCAGGGTTCCTATTGTCGTCTCGGCGGCACCAAAAGAAATACCGGTATCAGGGTCAATCAGCTCTTCTCCGGGTCGTTCGACAGTGAACGATACTCCAGGTTTTAAGCCGGCATCCGCCCCCCGGTTTATAAAAATTGTTCCGTCTGCCATAACTCCAAGAACCTTCATGGGATAAATCCTCTGGACAATACCATTTGCCACATCAGCCGCATACATGTCAATTAGTTTTGTTCGGATCTCTTCCATGCCGATATTCTTGAATTTCTTTTTTAACCTCACTTTTTCAGTGGCAATGACACGACTGGTATGACCGTCAATAATCCGCTGGTTTCCTTCGATAATACCTGTGTAGCTGATTTCATATTCATCAAGATAAGGCACCTTCTTTTTTCTGATATGTAAATAAAAATTGGTTAGTTCTCCGGCAACAAGATAGTCTGCACCTTCTATTTCTTTCAGGTAATCCCTTATATCACCTCCGCCGGTAATGCTCTTAAAAGCTTTTTCGTCAATTAGCTGATCAATTTGCCGTCGTTCCATCATGGCAAAACGATTTGTTTTTGCAAGTGTATCAACAATATTATCACTTATCTGATCCATGGTTCCCTGCTGAATAGCAGATATCTTAGAGTTATCATCAAACTTCTGTCTTGCATTTAATGATATTCCGATAAGAGCGAGGGTTGCTTTTCCTCCAGTTTTTTTCCCGGTTACATTTTTTTCTTCAGACTTAAACGCCACAGTTCCCGGCAAAGATCCTCCTGTCATTTGTGGTTTTCCGGGAACATTTTGTCTGTCATTGTCGGTTGCAAGAAGTTTTAAAATATCTCCTGAACTTATCCCAGAACCACCTGTGACCCTGCCCATACTGCGGTTTTCTTCTATCACGGTTAGTTCGATCTGCCCGATACTGCTATTCATCGTTCCTAATTGCACCCCGGTATCGGGGTCAATAATTTTCTGCCCGGGACGCATAACCTCAAACAATGCTCCCTTGCTCAACATGCCATCCAGACCACGGTTAATATACACTGTTCCGTCAGGTGACACGGCAGCCACCTTGACAGGATATATGGAATTAAGCAGGTTGGCCGCCACCTGATCCGCAAAACCATCAGCAAGTGACGCCAACAAGCGAACTTCTCCTGCCTGAATGTCAAGCTGTTTACGAACCGAAATCTTGCGGGATTCCATAATATCACCCGTCCGGGCATTAACAAAGCGGATATTTCCTTCAGCAAAACCATCGAGTACGGTCATGATTCTGGAAGAGTTGGGGAGTTTAAGAGTTTGTTCTTCTATGGAGAAATTAGAAACAGAACCGATTACAAGATAATCGCATCCCTTCAAAGTACCCATGACACTTGCCAGATCACGATTTTCTGATAAAGCCCTGGCGCTCTGTTCGTCCAGCAACTGGTCAACCTCCTGGCGATCTATAACAGTGAATCGTTTGCTCTGAACAAGCCGGGTAATGATTGTATCGGTAAAGGCTGCTATATGTTTACCGGCTGCATCCCCTGTTATTGCCGTAGAACCAGCCTTGACCAGACCTATGGCGACTCGGGGCAGAGTTTTTCCATGCCCTGCGGTTTCATTTCTCAAGGGGACATGGTCCTGGCTGTTCACCATATTTTCCTCTCCCCTGATACGCATTGCAAGATCACCCTTGACAAAACCGCTGCCCTGCTCAGGTGTGACCATGGCGACTGTTTCCTGTACCTGATTCACCCGTACCTGACCAATCGGAGATTTTAAGCGGGCAATAACCATCCCTGAAGATTCCTTTATCTCTTGCCCCTCCCGAACAATAGTGAACTGGTCGCCTTCTGTTATGCCATCATTACTGCCTCTTGAAATAATTAAAGGCTCTACGCTGACAACTTTGGCAGGAAAGACAATGTCAAGAATTTTGTTGGCGGCCTCCTGGGAAACCTGCTCCATAAAGGCAAAATCATCATGACTTTGCCTTCCTCCTTCAAAAAGAATTGAAGACACCTTGATATGGAGACTATCAGCCCCAATGACAGTACTCGTCTTAGCATCAATTATCCGCAGACGAAGTCGGGCCTCTGCTGTTTTTTTATCCACGCTTCTGCCGGCTTCACTTAGAGGAATTTTCTCAGACCTTATTTCACTTTTTAACTGGTGGAGGTTACCAAGTACTATATAATCAGCCCCAATAGCAGTACCAAGATCCTTAAAGTCGTGAAGCAAATCATTATACTTTGCCCCCTCAATCACCGATGGAGCAGCAAGACCGCCGCCGATTTCAAATTTATCCATATCCTGAATTGCTTTATCCAGAGTTCTATCCAGATAACTGGCAGCAATCTTTTTGCCGAATCGTTGTTCAAGCACCGCTGTTCGCAGTGCTTTTCTCTCCACAGGGATAAATCTTTTGCTCTTGGCAAGCTGTTCGAGAATTGCGTCGGCAAGTATTTCCGGGAGACCTGCTTTCCCGGTACTATATCCATGGCTGGAACGCCGGTCATGCTCCCCGGTTGCATCGGGAAGAAAATCAGTATGACTGAGAATTGCAATGGTTGCCCGGCTTGAATCACCAGCGGCAAGAGTTTGAAGTGGGACAACAAGGACGGCTAAGACCAGAATGACAGTTAAAAGCAGGGGGGTAGGCAAATATAAAAAATTTTTAAAATTCATTTTTATTTTCCTTGGTTACGGTTTACGAACAATAGAACCGACAGTTATCTCACCTTCTAATTTATCTTTCATAATAGTGGCAATGGTAAACTTTGGGCTTACTTTTGAAACCTTTATCTTGCCGGCATACTCTTCAGCCGAACCTAACTGTTCACCAGTGTGTGGATCAATCAACACTTCACCCTTCATATAAACATCAAGCACATTACCGACCTTGAAGCCGCCGTCTTGTCCCTTGTTTAAGTATACCTTATTACCTCTTATGCTGATAATCTCCACCGGAAATACTATGGATAGAAACTGATCTGCCATTTGGGCAGAGATGCCCTTTGCCAAGTCTGTGAAGTGCTTTTTACTTGGCACGCCACCGCTTCGGTTTACCATTCTCTCGTTAGTGGAGAAACTTTTTTTAAGAAAGAAAGTCGTCATTATCTGCCCGGTTTTGGTGTCAACAATCTGGGCATTGACTTCCAGAGTCCCATGATCTCTGCGAAAAAATTTGTTCTGCAGGTTTGGCACTTTGTTGGTCTTGGCGTAAAAGGAAAATCTGTGTATTTCCGGGAGAACAAGAAAATCAGCATTTTTTAACCGACCTGATTCTGCGGCATCACCGGCAGAAAGGTCTGATTCGGCAAACTGTTGCTCTTCACGGATAGCCTCCATGGAGCTTTTACTTCTGGTGACGACATTAAATTTTCTTGTTGCCTGAAAAGATGCCTCCATCTCTGCCAGCAACTTGTCTATATTCAAGTGTTTCCTTGTTGATTTGCTGACACTGTCTGCCACTTTTGCCTGTTTGATTGCCACTGTGGGTTTTTCAGCGGCTGACATGGCGGTACCTGCTGTTAATAATAGCATAAAGAAACTGATGATAAGGTAGTAGCTTAATTGTACAGATTTCATTGTTTACCCCTTTTTTAAGTTCGTTTTCCAATCGGTTCGTTCATCTTGATGTGACCCTAAGCAGAGATGCATAATGTAGAGTTTATTTCGTAGCAACTCATAAGCTGAAGTTTCCCACTTTTATTTTTATGGCAAATCATCTCACATGCTGTATCTTGCTGGAATATAATATGTTTTTCTTGGTGCAGGATTCGTGCGTCAAGGAATAATAAAATGGGGCTTTGCTACTTGTGTGGCAAAAACCGTTAAAAATAAATTCATTCCCAATTGCAGTGGCACACACAGCAACTTGGGGATATGTAAAAACCGGGAAACTTCAGCTCATAAGGTCAACCCGCCTTTATTTAGGAGAGTTGAGTTATCTATTCCAACCACCATTTTCTATATAAGCATAAAAAAATATAGCTGGCAAGAAGAACTGAATGCATCAGGGTTATTTGTTTATCTACCTGTGTTAGGTGATAATATTACAGCTAAATTAATGCTTAACAAAAATGCACCATTAGCATTTCCCTCAGACAGTTACAGCATTATACAGAAAACGCCCTTGGAAAGTTAATATTATACTCCGGAAAGCAAAAATACGGGGTCAGGCTTGACAAATAGGCATTGTGAGAGTAAATCGACCGTATGGTACGCAGACCCGGATTATTTTTTGTGGTTAAATAAAATTTTGAATCAGACGCTCTGTGTGACTGATCATATATAGTGGGATGGACAAAATACGATCATAAAATGAAAGTTCGTGCAAAGAATATCTGATGCCAAAAGGAGTGTCAGGATATTTTTCAAGAAACAGCTTCATGCTTTTTAAGGAACCTGTGGCACCAGCCTTGACTTCAACAGGAAAGACCTCTCCTTGAAAAGTAACGAGATAATCAACTTCAGCATTACTCCCTCTTGCATCCCTTGCCCAGAAAAAGAGTCCTGGTTCAGCATAAGGGTCGGTTATGGCAAGCAACTCCTGGGCTACAAATTGTTCTGCAACACTACCGGTATTAATCTTCATGACTGGTGTGTTAAGGGCAATAGAGGACTGTATGCCAAGTGCATTCTGCATCATTCCAACATCAAGATGCACAATCTTGAATTTTTTTTCATTTACACCTGCGGCCAGCGGCAAACCGGCACCGGAAGAATGATGTATTTTTGTCAGACACCTGGCATCGCAAAGCAAATGAAGGGCATCTTTCAAAAACCTGGATGCAATATCAGGATTCACATGAGAATACTTGTATCGCTGCCCAACCATTCGTGGTGCACTGTCATATACCTGCTTTAAATACTTATGTTTTGCAGTTGTGGCATACTTTGCAAAATCAGCACCATAGGTACGGATAAGGTAACTTCTCCAAAAGTGGAGGTAAAAAAAACCGTGCGTTCGAATTCATGATCCT
>CAZEMY010000107.1:0-8017 GCA_964513405.1 uncultured Desulfobulbaceae bacterium | reverse complement strand
TTTCTGGCCGCCGGAGAGTTTTGAACCACCCTCTCCAACTTTTGTGCTTATACCGTTTTCAAGATTACCCAACAATTCTGTTACCTGGGCTTTTTCTGCCACCCGCATAATCTCTTCTTCGCCTGCCTCGGGATTACCTATTTTGATATTGTTGTAAATGGTGTCATCAAATAAATAGACATCCTGGAAAACCTGGCTGATCAGGCTGTAAACGGTTTGAGGTGCCATGTCCTTTAGATCCACCCCGCCAATACTTATCCGTCCCTGCTTCACATCCCAGAATCTGGCAATAAGATTGGTGATGGTTGTCTTCCCTGAGCCTGAAGAACCAACCAGGGCGGTGAGTTTTTTTTCAGGAATAGTGAGACTTACATCTTTTAAAACTTCTCTGCCGACATAGGAAAAGCTGACATTCTCAAAAGAAATATCATGTTTCGCAGGTCGTAAGTCTTTACCGGCATCCTGTAGAGGTGCTTCCAGCAATTGTTTGATTCTCTCCACGCTCACATTCATGTAGCTCAGCTCCGCATAGCTGGCCATCAGGAGCTGCAGCGGGGCATATAGACGACATCCCACAATCAGGAAGGCGACAAACACGGGTATAGTTATTGTTGCGCCACCAGTATGGTCAAGCCGGGATATGGCTATATACACCATCAGTAGAAAAAAAAGCTCGAAAACCACTACGGAGGTAATGGTCAGCGGCCCGAAGGCGGTTTCAACTTTTATACTGTTGGTTCGTAAATCGTTAAATGCTTTTTTAAGAGAGGTAAAACGGGAGCCGGTTAAATTAAAGGCCTTTAAATATTGTACTCCCAGCATGTATTCGATAAACCTGCTCCCTGTTTCATTACGCGAAGCGATATGTTTCCGGCTGCATTTTCTCGCAATTTTTGTGGCCGCCACCACAAACAAAAAAGCACAGGGTATGGCGGCAAGCATGAGCAATGCCAGTTTCAAGTCCAGGAAGAGGAGAAAAACCGACAGGAAGAATGTGCCAAATACAGCACCCACAATGGTTTGAAACTGATGCCCGAAAATGAGTTCAAAATTACTTACATCCTGCAAGACCACGGAAGCCAGATCGCCGGGATCTCGTTTTTTATAAAACCCCAAAGATAATTTCTGGAGATGATCACCAAGCATAAGTCTCAGTTTGGAGGTCATGGTGTAGATAGCCTCGTTGGTGTTTACCATTACTCTTTTTGCTACCCATAATTGGACAATGAACAGAACCACCATTATAAAGACCTTTGTCCATATCTTTTTGTTGTCGGGGCTTTCGCTGAACAGTTCCCAGATAATGAACAGAAGTATGCCGGTTGGTGCAGCCAGTAACATGCCATGGATCATTTCTCCAAATGCCACTGTGCCCAGCCTGGTATTGGTAATTCTTAAAACATAGAGTAGGTTTTTAAACATATTCATTTTTATTTTCTCCAGGGAAACTCAAAAAAAAAACGATACTAACATCTGCTCATAACTACTTGTTGATTATTTCAAACTCTTTAGCTCTTTGATGAGCATTCCACATCTGGGTGTACAACCGGCTTTTTACAAGCAGTTCCCTGTGGGTACCCACCGCTTCCACATGGCCGTTATCAAGGACTACAATCTGGTCTACTCCAACAATGGTGGAGAGGCGGTGAGCAATAACAACCACGGTTTTATTTTGAATAAGTTCGCTGATTCCCTTCATGATCTGATGCTCATTCTCCGGATCACTGAAGGCCGTCGCTTCATCAAGAACCAGAACGGGTGCATCTTTTAAGATTACCCTGGCCAACTGGATTCGCTGTTGTTCCCCGCCGCTTAAATGAACACCTTTATCGCCCCAGACAGTTTCATACCCATTGGCTAAAAGCACTATGAAATCATGACATCTTGCAGCCCTGGCAGCATCAATAACCTCGTCCTTTGTCCTGTCCATTCCCATCAAAATATTGTCATAAATACTCTGCTGGAACATCATATTATCCTGAAAAACAAAACCGACCGTTTGCATCAGGTCTTCGATGGGCAGGTCATTTATATTCACTCCACCCAGTGTTATAGACCCGGAGTGGACATCATAAAACCGGGCAATCAGCTGACCCAGGGTGGACTTGCCGGAACCAGACGGGCCAACCAGTGCAGTTATGCTTCCCTGGGGTACTGTGAAACTGACATCTTTGATGACATCTATTCTCTGGACATAGGCAAAGCGTACCCAGTTGAATTCCAGTGAAAATTTATCAGGAAGCGGGGATATACCACTTTTTTGTTCCTCGACCTCAAATAAAATTTCATCCATCCGGGTTACGCCATGGCTTATCATGGTTATTTCCGGCCCCAGGGAAGCCAGTTTAAAGGCTGGTTTTATATACCCAACACCGAGGATAAGAAACAGGAGAAAGACGGGCAGATCAAGATCTCCCTTAAAATAAAGATACAAGCCAAGGATGAGCAGTGGCAGGAGGGCGTTGTTCAGAAAACTCATGATCATTCCCCAGGCTGGCGCTGTCAATCTGGTCCAATTCTTGATATGAAGATCGAATTCCTGTACGGTTCCGCTATATTTTGCAAAGACCGAGGCGGGTTGGCCGAAGATTTTCATCACCGGCATAGCCCGGACAAATTCAACAATCCCGCCATTCATCTCTTCCAGCGACTCGTGATATTTTTTGATTCTGGCATTTTCGGCTTCCGAACCAGACAGAACTGGCATGGCGACAAGTAGAACGATAAGGGGCAGAATACTTGTGAATGCCAGCCGCCAGTCAACAATGAAGAGATAACCGAGAATAACAAGCGGTAAAACAGCGGCTCTGACCATGTCGGGTAGGCTGTGAGCAATGAATCTTTCTATCCGCTCCACATCATCAGCCAGGATTTTCTTTAAGGAGCCGGAGCTGCGGTTCCTTAAATATCCCATGGGCAATCTTCCCAGCCTGTCGGTGATTTTGCAGCGGAGTTCATAGAGTATGTTAAAGGCGGCAATATGGGAGGCTATACCTGATACAAACAGCATAACTGCGGAGATAACTACAGCCATAAATGCCCAGATCAGATAAATGCTGATATCGGAGTTGCTTATCCGACCGTTCAGGAGTTCTTTGAGAATATAAAAAATCAATACATAGGGAGCCATGGCCAGCAATGAATGGCCAACAACAGTAATGAACGAGACCATCAGCAGTCCCTTTCTCCGTCCGGACAACTCCAGGAGGCGAACTATCCCTGATTTTCGGTTTGTGGTTTTCATTGGGGGATTCTCTCCTTTTTTTTACATGCTCTTGGTACCGGAAAACAAGATTCTCATTCCAGCTATATTAAAAAGGAACCAGTTCCTCCAGGTTCCGCCAGAAAGATAATGCCAAATGTTGTTAAAGGTAATTTTAAACCCCATATCAGGACAGTTTACACCGTTAGAATGATTTTGCGTCTCCACACGGAACTGATATGTATCATTACGACAGTTTTTATAATACATCGCATCAAAGGTCCGTGCAAAAAAGGCAAACGAAAGGTTGTTTTCACTGGCCGGCCATATCCGCACACGCAAAGCAGGGGCATCAAAAATAAGGGAACACCAGATTTAACTGTACTCCAATCAAGTATGGTGCTCCCCCATCTTTCCAAGATTTTAATTCTGTTCTGAGCCCTTTTTACTCTCTAAAAGCGACCAGTCAACATGATGCCAAAAGTCTGCGGTGCCCCTGAGCGTCCATACCATGTATTCCCCACTTCAAAAGCACGGGTTGCATATTCTTCATCAAATATATTTTTTGCGTAAAGATAAATGTCGAAATGTTCAGTTTCGTACCCTACTTTGGCATCAGCCAGGCCATAGCTTTCCTGCGATTGTGTATTGGCGGGATCAAAGAAGATCTCACCAAAATGCACATAACGACCATTTATAAACATACCGTTTGGCAGGCGATAAGTTGCTCCAATATTCAGGGTATATTTTGGGGAATCAATAACCCTGTTACCATCATAAATTTCCAGCCCCTTGGAATAATCGTCATACTTGGCATCCGTATAGGCCGCACCGGCGATAAGTTCGACCCCTGAAAATGGGCGGGCTAAAAGCTCAAGCTCGGCACCTTTGCTGGTTGCCTTTCCCGCATTATCCAGATAAACGGTGGCACCACCAGGAGTCAGGACTTCAACCTGCATGTCTGACCAATCTATGTAAAACAGGGCTGCATTTAATTGCAGGTGGTTGTTGAACCATGAGGTTTTGGCACCAAGCTCATAGTTCCAGATGAACTCAGGTTTGAATATGGTACCCATCCTTTCCACAGTATTAAATCCACCGCTTCTAAATCCACGAGAAATGCTGACATAAGGCATCACCTGATCAGACAATTGATAGCTCAGTGCGGCTTTGGGAAGCCAGGCATCAAACGTTTCATCTCCAGAACCGGAAGCAGGAGAATAGCCCATCATTACCTGCACCATACCACCGGGTGCCAGAGTAAAGTCAAAATCCTTCTGTTCGCGATCATAGCGGAGACCCAGAGTAACATCCAGGCGGCTGGAGAATGTATAAGTTGCCTCTCCGAACAGAGCCATCCCTAAAGTGTCAGTCGTACTCTTATGGGTGAGAGTCTCCCCCGGCATGCCCATACCCATATTCATGAAATTCATCCAGATATCAACCTGATCATCTGCTTTTTCAGAGAGGAAAAACAGACCTCCCAGCCATTGGAATGGTGAATCTGATTTATCAGACAAAAGGCGGATTTCCTGAGAGAATGAGCCGACATCCTGCTTCATTGTGAGTCTTGTCAAGTCAACAGGCATAAAATCAATATCATTGGTTAAAAAATAATTTTCATCGCGACCCGATGTTATTGATACCAGCTTCATCTCATTCATCTGATATGTCGCATGAAGTGAAACGCCATCGGCATCTTTGCTTGTTTCCCCCAAGTAGTCCACAGTAATGTCTTTACGCAGATCATCACTCTTAAGCGGAGCAAAGTTAGCGTACTTCGGGCTACTGTAGCGTTGGAGATCGTAACTAAGGATGAGATCAAGTGCATCTGTTGGTGTCGCCTGGAGCAAAAAACGACCATCAACTTTTTCTTCACGTCCCACATCATCATCTGATCCATCAGTCATATTTTCAAAATAACCATCGGTTTCGAAGTAACGAATAGAAGTGCTGAATTTAAGCAAATTTTCTACAAGTGAGCCCCCAGTTGACCCCTGGATGCCATAACTGTCAAAGCTGCCTATATCAATTTTCAGCTTTGACTCCCATTTATCAGAAGGTTTTTTGGTAATAACATTGATAATTCCTGCCTGTGAATTTCTACCATAGAGGGTACCCTGTGGCCCGCGCAGTACTTCAATCCGTTCAACATCAAGTAAACCAATATCAAGCCCAGGTAATACACATCATCCACATAGAAGCCCACCGCCGGATTTGCATTCATGCTTCCTGAGATGCCGCGTATTGCTACAAATGACTCCCGGTTTGAAGGACCGGTTTTGGATAAATAGAGATTAGGCACCATAAAGACGATATCCGGCGTGCTGCTTATATTAAAATCCTCTACTTGTATTTCACTGATGACAGAAATGCTGGCCGGAATTTTTTGAACATCTTTTTCTCTCTTTTCTGCGGTAACGGTTATGGGAAGCAATTCAGTATCAGTTGTGGCAGTGTTTTTGTCAGGGTTTTCCACCTGGGCAACGATTGGGCTGGACAAAACCATTACCAGGGTAATGGTCAATAAATACATAATTGGTACAGCCTTTAAACTCTTTTCTAACATCTTGTTTCCCTCCTCAATAATATTATTGGTATTCTCCAATATGTTGTTGCTTGGAGCTGTCTGGGGGCACCTTCACATAAATAAGTTAGGAAACCCTGCTTGAGGTTGTCAATATAGAATTAATTAGAAAGTTGGAATGGTACTCGGCGGTGTATTAATAGTATTTGCGGGAATCGGGATGACTGTGAAGTTCTGTGCTATCAGGAGGTGGTGTTTTTCAGGTAGGCACCTGGGGTGGTATTGGAATGATTTTTAAAACTTTTAATAAAATGTGTGGTATCGCAAAAGCCTAACAGATGTGCTGTTTCATCAACATTTAACTTGCCCGCATCCAATACTTCTTTTGATTTATTAAGGCGATATTGCCGAAAATATTCAAAAACAGTTATTCCGTAAATCTCTCTAAAACCCTGTTTTAATTTACTTGCGTTTAAGCCTGCCTGTTTTGCCAGTTCTTTAAGTGATGGTGGATTTCCCATATCCTTGATCAGGATTTCTTTTGCCTGCCGAATACGATCCTTGTCGGCAGGAGGGAGGAGACAAGCACTTTGTTGAGCTGGCATCTGAGTCATTTCCCATAGCTGGCGGACAATGAGTTCGATGCTTTTACTTTCCAGGTATAGCCGTTTCAGCACACCCTGATAAGGACAATGGTGTATCTGGTCAAGGATCATTCTGGCATAGGGACTCATATTAATGTTCAGATTGCATGGGGACTGCCCCCATTATCCAGAATCCTGCGGAGATTGTGCGGCACCAGCTCAAGGTCTTCATCAAGCCTTGTAAAGAGTTGTTCCGGGGAAATATAGATATTAAAAATCCGGTAATGCTGATTCTTAAGAATTTCGGTTTTACAGTTTGATTCCGGATTAAACGAAATGATAGCCATACCGGGTTCACCGGGAACACATTTATTTCTGGTTAATGAATGGGAAATATGAGTCTCTCCATATCCTGAAAGATGGAAGGAGAATGTTACAGGTGCCCGGTTAATGGAAAATGAATGTTCTTCTGTGGTGTCAGTGCGGTAATCCATGGAAAGCAACTCAAGCCCGGAAGAAAATGCTACATGTTGGAAAGAATGAGTCCCCAATGCTTTAAAGCCTTTCAAAAAGTCCCAGGAAGATTCACTGCTGTGCTGTGGTCCTGATGGCATTGATGTCATCATTTGTTCCGGATAATGTTGAGCTAATGATCCTGGTTAGACATATCGGATATTTGTGATTACGTTCCTGATTTTGCAACTTCACCAAGTGAATCTTTTTTTGGATAGTCTAACAAGCGGGGGTTTTCGTGTCAATATTAAAGGGAGGTTGGCAGCTGTGACGCACAAATATTTTTCACTTTATGCACTACACTAAATTTGGAGGAAATATACCAAGGAGTACAGCTTCCGGCCTCGATTTTCTGACGTTCACAATATTTTAAAGAGTCGCACCGACGATTCGTGGTGTTTTTTCTGTAATTTCCAAACAACAAGACGCAGCTATCCCGCTGTGTTGCATTAACCATCTGGCGTGGGAAGCCGTTTTTACCTACAACACTAGCCGTAGCCTGCGTGGTTTGGCAATTTGTTTTTTAATATCACTATCCAACCAATGGCCGGTAATGGTGGTTAGAACAAATTGAATAAGATTCCGTATCCCATTTTTTTTAATGTAACCAGAAAGACTTTCTGAATATTCTACCAGAATATTCAACAGGTGGGCCAGATGCATCAGATAGTGATATCTTTTCATTGCTTTCCAATCATAAGAAAAACAATGTTCATACCGGTAACCATAGTGTTTCTCGATCAGGAACCGTAAAGGGGTCAAGTCCGCTTTTGACTTAACTTTATTGTATGATGTATGGTTAGAAGGAAAATCATGTCCAGACCTTTACGCATTGAATATCTGGATGCTTGGTATCATGTAATGAACCGTGGCAGAAGGAGTGAGGAAATATTTTTTACTGATGCAGATCGGGAAGCTTTTGTTAAAGTTCTCCAGGAAGCGTCTGAGCTTTGGAATATCAGGATATTCGCCTTTTGCCTGATGTCGAACCATTACCATCTACTGATCCCAGTGCTGACGCATGAACATTTAACGCTCTAATACCATTATCAAAATAAAATTACACTTTCGCGTTAATTAAACATCCAGTTATAATTATTTCAATTACTTATCTTCAAAGTCATGCGTCAGCACTGTACTGATCCAGACACCAGACAGTAATCTGTCTCGCGGGATGCGACATATAAACGG
>CAZEMY010000106.1:0-8041 GCA_964513405.1 uncultured Desulfobulbaceae bacterium | reverse complement strand
GCTCATAAACATATAAGTTTTTCCACAGAACTGGCAGAAGATATTGATGAGTTCAAGTTTGACCCTGTCCAGATAAAACGGGTTCTGGTTAATCTTCTTGATAATGGTGTCTCCGTACTTCATGAAGGAGGAAAAATTAAGATTTCTCTTTATAAAAAAGATAATCATATCTTTATGACAGTTGCTGATAATGGCCCCGGAATCAGCGAAAATATAAGGCCCAGGCTTTTTGAGCCATATTTTTCCACCCGCAAGTCCGGTACCGGTCTTGGTCTCGCCATTGCCCATACCATTGTAAGTGAGCATAATGGTAGAATCACGGTAGAAGACAACATCCCCGTTGGTTCAATTTTTATAGTTGAACTTCCTTTTGACAGGTTAGAGTGCCAGAAGCCAGAAGCGTAGGTCGGATTAGCGTGTATAATGCAAAAAGATGATAAACATAAAAGACTGCAATCAAACCCAAAAGATATATAATGGCAAGGTTTTAGCGTAATCCGACTCTAACCGTGGTGTCGGATTACGCTAAAACCTTGCTGTATCGGTACTTTTCGGTTATTTTCACTTCACCGTATTTTTTATCTTCATTCTTATTTTCGCTAATCCGACCTACGGGAACCAGCTTATGTCGAATATCCAGATTCTAAATTTGAAATTTGAAAAATGTCTGATACTATTTTAATCATAGATGATGAGGCCTCCATTCAGGAATCTCTGTCCGGTATCCTCTTGGATGAAGGATTTACGCCATTAAATGCTTCTTCTGCCGAAGATGGTCTCCTTATTCTTGAGGAAAGGGAAATTGATCTGATACTGCTGGATATCTGGATGTCGGGAATGGATGGTCTTGAGGCTCTGAGGATTATTAAAAAACGGTTTGGCATGCCGGTTATAATGATTTCAGGACACGGTACCATTGAAACCGCAGTCCAGGCCACCCGTAATGGGGCCTTTGATTTCATAGAAAAGCCCCTCTCTTATGACAAGGTTATTCTATCCATCAATAACGGTCTCAAGGTTGCCCGCTTGGAACGGGAGAACCGGCTCCTCAAGGAAACAACCCCCGGAGACCAGGAAATTACCGGCAAATCTCTGGCAGTGGAGAAACTTAAAAGCCAGATTGAGAGGGTAGCTCCAACCGATGCATCTGTGCTTATTCTTGGGGAACACGGTACCGGCAAGGAACTGGTTGCCCAGACTATTCATCGCCTTTCCCCCCGCTGTGAGCGACCATTGATAGAGTTGAACTGTGCTGCCATCCCCGAAGAATTGATTGAGTCCGAGCTGTTTGGTCATGAAAAGGGTTCATTTACCGGAGCCACTGGTAAACGGCACGGCAAGTTTGACAAGGCAAACGGTTCCACCCTTTTTCTTGACGAAATAGGAGATATGAGTCTGAAAAGCCAGGCCAAGGTCTTACGCATTCTTCAGGAACAGAGGTTTGAACGGGTGGGCGGCTCCAAAACCATAAAGGTTGATGTCCGTATTCTTGCTGCAACCAACAAGGATCTTGAAGAGGAAATTAAATACGGAAATTTCAGGGCCGATCTGTTTTACCGGCTCAATGTTATCCCCATAAAAGTACCCTCCCTTGCTTATAGGCAGGAGGATATTCCCCTGCTGGTGGAAAGCTTTCTTAACCAGTTTAATGCTAAAGGACTGAAAAAAAGGGAATTCTCCAGGGAGGCCATGAATCTGCTTATGCGTCACTCGTGGCCGGGAAATATCCGGGAACTAAAAAACATGGTGGAAAGACTTTTGATCATGACCGGAGACGAAACGATAAAGAGCAAAGCCGTCCATCTTTTTCTAAGTGGTGACAGCCTGCCCCCGCAGTCCGAACAACCTCAAGTGTGTTATAATCAGCTTAAATTCAAAGATGCCCGCAAGCAGTTTGAACGGGATTACCTGAAAGCACAGTTAAAAGAAAACAATGGTAACATTTCCCGCACAGCCCAACAAATCGGCATGGAACGAAGCCATCTTCACCGGAAAGTCAAATCACTTGCCATTGAGCTGGATTAGAAGTATTAGCTTATATATCATGCGGCAATGCTTACTTATCCTCGTTCCCACGCTCTGCGTGGGAACGCAGGGCAACCGGATTGACAGAAGTAAGGTATAAATGATGAGAGACATATCCGTTCACACGCAGGAGCGTTGGAACGAGAATTATAAAACCTTAACCGGAAACTTATAAAAACTATGCTTTTCCCTGAATATCGTCCTCGGCGGATGCGTCGCAGTGAAGCTCTACGCAGTTTAATCCGTGAAAAAAGACTTTCCCCTTCCCAGTTGGTTTATCCTCTCTTTGTCGTGTCAGGCAAAAATAAGGAGGAAAAAATCACCTCCATGCCCGGCGTATGCCGTTTTTCTGTTGACAGGTTGGAGAGGGAAGCTGAGAGTTGCCTGAAACTTGGTATAAATTCACTTCTTCTTTTTGGTCTGCCTGAAAAATCAAAAAAAGACAGGATGGGCTCAGCTGCCCATGATAATAACGGCATTATCCAAAGAGCAATACGGGAACTGAAGAAAAAAACCCCGGAGATAAATATTATCACTGATGTTTGTCTTTGCGAATATACCGATCATGGACATTGCGGAGTTTTAAGCGGAGACAGCGTTGATAATGATACCACCCTGGAGCTGTTGGCGAGAACAGCCCTATCCCATGCCAGAGCCGGCGCCGATATGGTTGCACCTTCTGATATGATGGACGGGAGGGTTAGTGAGATCAGGGCGATTCTTGATGAAAACGATTTTCATATGGTGCCGATTATGTCTTATGCGGTCAAGTACGCATCGGCATTTTACGGCCCTTTCAGGGAGGCAGCAGACTGTGCTCCTCAGTTTGGCGACCGGAGAAGTTACCAGATGGACCCCGCCAACAGCAGAGAAGCACTTAGGGAAGCAAGCCTTGATGTGGAAGAGGGTGCTGATATTATTATGGTTAAACCTGCACTAAGCTACCTTGATATAATCCGCCAGTTGCACGATGAGTTTGATCTACCCATTGCCGCCTATCAGGTAAGCGGTGAATACTCCATGATTAAGGCTGCCGCTGAAAAAGGGTGGATTGACGGTGAAAAGGTTATGGCCGAATCCCTGCTCTCTATGCACCGGGCCGGAGCAGATATTATTATAACTTATTTCGCCAGGGACATGGCCAGGTTGTTGCGGGGGTAAATTAAAATTAAAAATTAAACCACCTCTTTGACAGCTCTACGGTACAAAGAGGTGGTCTGCTATGTAAAAAGATCGTTAAACAGATTTTCTCTTGGCTAATATCTTGTCATACTCAGCGGATAGAAAACCCAAGTGCTGTTTCTCTTCTGCCACCATAAACAAAAAAAACTCCTTTGTCTCTTTGTTGTCAGAGCTTGCCGATAGGCGACTGTAAAGATCATAGGCCTGAGTTTCGATTGCCATACCGAGGTGAATAATACCATCTACTGTTATGTTGCTGGTTTTGAAATTATCCAGAACCTGTTGTCTGGTAAATCCTCCCTCCAGATTATCTGATTCGGTTTCCTCTTCCCTGGGAATGTCGGGAAACATAGCCTTCAACTTCGCTTTATGGCCCTCTTCAAACTTTGCAAGCCGGGAAAGGAGCTTCTTTACACTCTCATCATCACATAATTCTTCTAAGCTAAGATAGAGTTGCTGTAATCCCTTTTCCATTGCATAACTCATCCGGAAGACATCGTTAAAATCTCCCCTGATAAAGAAATCCATGCCGAAATCTTCACCACCAGTAGCCTTACCGCCCTCATAGACAATAATCCCACCGGTAACATTGTGAATGTCGGAAAAATCAGCAGCATGCAACAACTGGGCAGCAGACTTGCTGCGCATACCGGATCGTCAGTAAATAAAAGTTGGTTTGCCAGGGTCCAGTTCGGTTAGACGCTCCGGAAGTTCAGCAAGAGGAATCAGTTTGGCACCGGGAATATGTTCTGTAGCATATTCCTGGGGTTGCCTGACATCAATGAGTTGATATTCTTCTGGTTTGTGGGCGGCAATGAATTTTTTAACATCGGCTGCACTTATGTTGGCATATGGTGTAGTAAATAAATTATTCCAGATCATCCAAGTATCTCCCTGTACGCCGCATCATTATAGCCAATATACATTTTTTCCCCGATGCAGATAGCAGGTGCCCTTAAATTCCCGGTACGACCAAGGCTCACCTTTAGAATTTCTTCTTTTGATTCTGCACCTGGAATATATACAACACTCTTTTTCCCCCTTCCCACCTGCACAGTAGATGCCTTCTTGATAATTTTCCAGGCATCATCCGCCTTGATTGCCTCTTTGCGTGCATCAATGATTGTCTCAATACGCACGGTTGCCTGCTCAAGAGCCTCTTGAGCTTTGTTGCATGACACTCAACCTTTACGGAAATACATCCAGTCAACTTTCATTATTATTGTCCTGCCGTGAGCCTGTCCGAAAATGCATTTTCCTCACTCCCCTCGTCACACCGCTTCCCCCCTCGTCTGCTGCATATCTGCCTCTCTATTCGCAGAGTGCAAAGCAGAAGTTACCACAGCAGAGCAGTGGTACCAGGGCAACATATTTTTTGAAAATAACGCAGAGGTGGGAAAAAATGGCATTCTCGGACAGACTCCTCGTATTTTATTGTGAGATTACACCTTGTAAAGCAAGGGCATAACTATTCAAAAACCCATTTATCAGTATTTTGTTTCCAACCAGGGACATCTTTGCCAAACCACAGCTCAATTTCCTTGTCAGCACTTTCCACGCTGTCAGAACCGTGGACAACATTACGGCCTACTTCCAAGGCCAGATCGGCACGAATCGTGCCGGCAGCAGCGTCTGCCGGATTGGTTATTCCTATGGTGTTGCGTGCCGCCTTAATAACATCGGTTCCCTCAAGAACCATGGCAACTACCGGTCCTGAGATGATGTATTTGACCAGATCCTTATAAAACGGTTTGATCTTGAGAGCTTCATAATGTTCTCCGGCCAGTTCATCTGAGACATCCATGAGCTTCATGGCTATAACTTTTATTCCCCGTCTCTCAAATCTGCTGATAATCTCACCGATAAGTCCCCGTTGCACAGCATCAGGCTTAATCATGACAAAAGTTCGTTCCATCCTTTTTCTCTCCATGTCTTTTCAGGCTGCACTCAGCAACCATTTTTATTCTTTACCGGTTGCATGTACAACAACCATTTTTCATTAAACGCACCCTCAGGCAAAGGGTTTAATGAAAGGGAGGTATTTTACCTGACTAATCTGTTTTATGCAATCACCATGGAGAGTCCCTGTAAATATATATATTCTATTTTCACGGGGAGTCCCATTGGTCTGCGTTTATCTTAAAGGCATTTTTCTTTGTTCCATACTTTACGGGACTGGGAAATAATTGTTTTGACAAAAGATGGCGGGTAGATTAGTTATACTTTATTCTTTTGTTTACCATAACGGGGGTGGCTGTCAACAGCCTGAGATTATACCCTTTGAACCTGATCCGGTTAGTACCGGCGAAGGGAGTCCAGTTGAGTCAGCAGAGCTTTTAAAGCCATTTCCGCTTGGGAACGGCTTTTTTTTGCTTTTCATATCAGACTCTTTGTCCCCCGTTATAATGATTTAAAATGTGAAGTGGAGGCATGTCTTTTGTGGGAGTTGTTTCCTGCCACAGACCATTATCTTTTCTAATCTTAATTTAACGGGGTGTTATCATTATGTTGAATGAAGTTACCATCAGCAGGGCAATTATCGACACTTATATGAAAAAGTTTAAGGAATGTCTGGAGTTGGATGTAGCCATTGTCGGGGGAGGTCCGTCCGGCCTGGTGGCTGGTTACTATTTGGCAAAACAGGGATACAAGGTGGCCATGTTTGAGTCTAAACTCTCTATTGGCGGGGGTATATGGGGAGGCGGCATGATGTTTAATGAAATTGTCGTTCAGGAAGAGGGAAAATTTGTCCTTGATGAATTAGGTCTTGAAGCTGTTCCGTATGAACCGGGCTATTATACCCTTGATTCTGTTTTTGTTTCTGCGACTCTTGTTCATAAGGCCATGGCTGCCGGTTTGCGTATTTTCAACCTGACCGCAGTGGAAGATGTAGTTATTAAAGAGAAAAAGGTTGCGGGTTTGGTTATTAACTGGGGAGCTGTTTCCACTTTGAAATGGCACATTGATCCTCTGACAATCAGGGCGGATTATGTTCTTGATGCCACCGGTCACGATGCTTTTGTTACTAATTGTCTGGTGCGAAAGATGGGAGTTACCCTGAACACAGCCAGCGGTGGAGTCGTTGGTGAAAAATCCATGGAAGCCGATAAAGGTGAGCAGCAAACTGTGGAAAACACCAGCGAGGTTTATCCCGGTCTGTTCGTCAGCGGTATGGCGGCTAATGCGGTGTATGGCGGTTATCGCATGGGGCCGGTCTTCGGCGGGATGCTGCTTTCCGGAAAAAAGGCAGCAGATACTATTGGTGAACTGTTGCGGGCAGGTTCCAGGTGACAGGGGCGGATTAATATTCGTTTCGTTCTCTATGGGTTATATTATGAACTGGAGAAAATTATGCTGACTATGAAACAGAAGGCAGAACAGGGGATTGTCACAACAGAGATGGAAGCCGTTGCCGATTATGAAGGAGTAACGGCAGAGCAGGTTCGGCAGGGGGTTAGTGACGGTTCTATTGTTATTCCTATCAATAGACTAAGAAGTAAAACATTAACGAAAATAAGGGCAGTTGGTAAGGGAATGCGTACCAAGGTGAATGCCAATATTGGTGCTTCCCCGCATCGTTCGCTTATTGATGAAGAGAGGGAAAAACTTGTTGCTGCTGTTCACCACGGTGCTGATGCGGTTATGGATCTTTCTCTTGGCCCGGATCAGGTAAAAATAAGAGAAATAATTCTTGCCGAGTCGCCGGTTATGGTCGGGACAGTTCCCCTATATCAGAGTGCCTTTGAAATGTCTGCTGCGGGACGGGATATATCTGATTTGACCATCAAAGATTTTTTGAAGACCATTGAGGACCAGGGGCGACAGGGTGTTGACTTTATGACTATTCACTCCGGTGTTACCAGAGCAGCCATGGAGGCCATGGAACGGCAGGGTAGGGCCCTTGATGTGGTTAGCCGGGGCGGTTCCTTTATCTTTTCATGGCTACGGAAACACAGCGGTGAAGCACCTTTGTACGAATACTTTGATGATATCCTTGATGTTTTGGCCGAATACGATGTGACTATTTCTCTTGGTGACGGGATGCGTCCCGGAGCAACAGAGGATGCATCAGACCGGGCTCAGATGACCGAGCTGTTGGTGCTTGGCGAGTTGACTGAGCGGGCCTGGGCAAAAGGGGTACAGGTGATTGTTGAGGGACCCGGTCATGTTCCCTTAAACAAGGTGGCAGAAAACATGACTATTCAGAAAACTGTGTGCAGCGGAGCCCCGTTTTATATTCTTGGCCCCCTTGTTACGGATATAGCCTGTGGCTATGACCACATTTCCGGGGCCATTGGCGGGGCGGTTGCGGCCATGCATGGTGCTGATTTTCTCTGTTTTGTAACCCCGGCGGAGCATCTTCGTTTGCCATCGGTTGACGATGTGGCTGAAGGGGTGATTGCCTCACGAATTGCCGCCCAGGCCGCCGATCTTGCCACGGGAATGGAGTATGCCAGAAAGAGTGAAATAGCCATGGCAAAGGCAAGAAGAAATCTTGACTGGGAAGCACAGATAGCCCTTTCTGTTAATCCGGAAAAAGCCCGCAGGTATCGCTCGGGCAGCGAAATAGGTGATGGCGATGCCTGCACCATGTGTGGAGACTTTTGCTCTATTAAAAGGCTTCAGGATATAGAGAACAAATGTCAGAAGCCAGATAGATAGAGGAGACTTTACCCATCGTTCCCACGCTCTGCGTGGGAACGAGTACTTCGAGCGGAGTGCAACGGAGACTCCGGAAATAAGTATGATATAGTTATCCATTTTTTCTTTTAATTTAATATGTTAAACGGTTTACAGCTCCTAAAAATCAAGTGGACTTTTAAGCTCCTTAATC
>CAZEMY010000105.1:0-8046 GCA_964513405.1 uncultured Desulfobulbaceae bacterium | reverse complement strand
TCTTTTCTGTTTATCATCTTTTTTCGTTGTACACGCTAATCCGACCTACGCACTACCAGGCGAACACCGAGAGCACTGCATATCAGAAGACAGAGGACAGGGGACAGAGGACAGAATAGTTTGATGCTTCGCATTTGGTGAAGATAAAGTAGAGTAAAAAAAAAGGTAATAAGCTTTATGTTTTGTTAATTGTTTTTAAAATAGTTAATCAGCTTTTGGCTGCAGACCATTCTGTCTTCTGATAAAGGCAGAGGCTCCGAAATACCTATTCTGAACAAGTTCCAAGGGTTTGCAGGTTTGCGGCCTGTCTAAAAAACCATAACAGGTTATAAAAACTATGCCTTCTCCCGAACCACAGACAATGCGAGGAAAATCAGCTTATTATTTTCTCAAAAATTTACCGGGCTTATTGTTTATTTTTTCCCTCCTTGTCGTCGCCCTGATTGGAGGGAAAATTGTTGAGAATAAAAAAGAACAACATGAGGAGGCTCTGGGAGCAACGATTGCCCATGAAGCCACAGCCATAAATGTTGTTACCTTAAAGCTGTTTCCCACTACGCTTGAGGATAAAATTAATCTGCCCGGTCATGTTGAGGCCTGGACCCGTTTAGATATAGTGGCAAGGGTCAGCGGTGAAGTTGAGGAGGTATTTGTCCTGGAAGGGGAGCTGGTTAAAAAAGGGCAAGTCCTTGCCCTTATTGACGAAAAAGATTATCGCATTGCTCTTGACTCTGCCATGGCTGCTTACTCTCTTGCCCAGGCTGATTTTGTCAGAAGTAAAGCCATGCACGCTAAAAGAGTTGTTCCCCTGTCTGCTCTTGATGCCCGCCAGGCCACTCTGGCCATTGCCAGGGCTGCCAGGGAGGTGGCGGAGCTAAATCTTGCGAGATGCCGGATTGTCGCACCAATGAGCGGGGTAATAAGTCGCCTGGATGCCGAAGTGGGACTTTTTTTAAGTGTTGCCGACCCTGTTGCCGAGGTTCTCGAAATAGACAGGGTCAAGGGGGTAATCGGTATTCCTGAATCTGTCGTTATTGCTGTTAGAGAGTTGGGAGCCGTGGGGATAACAGTGCCGGCGGTGAACGGTGAAGAAATTACGGCTCCCATCCATTTTCTGGCTTCATCTCCGCAAACCCTTGCCCATGTTTACCGTCTGGAGGTAGCTCTTGAAAATCCTGAGCAAAAGATGTTGCCGGGCATGTTTATCCGTGCCAATATCGTCAAAAGCGTAAATAAAGAAGCGATTGCTGTGCCACTGTATGCTGTGATCTCAAAAGATAACTCTCATTTTGTCTATATCGAAGAAAACGGCAGGGCCATAAAACGACAGGTGGAACCCGGTTTTCTAACTGGCTGGCAGGTTCTTGTCAGTAGCGGTCTTAACGCCGGTGAAAATGTCATTATTAAGGGGCATCGCATAGTTGGGGATGGCCAGGATGTAAAAGTTGTAAAATCAGTTCAAACTATAACAGAGCTGATGCCATGATAATCTCAGACATTGCTGTAAAAAAAAGTATTTCTGTCCTGATTCTTACTGCCCTGATCATAATTATGGGGATTTATAGTTATATGACCCTGCCCCGGGAAAGTGACCCGGATATAACCATCCCTCATATCTTTGTTTCAACCCATTATCGCGGCGTGGCTCCGGGTGATGTGGAAACAGCCATCACCATTGAAATTGAAAACAAGTTAAAAGGGCTGGATGATCTCAAAAATATAAAATCGGTCAGTTCTGAGGGGGAATCACTGATCGATGTCGAGTTTACCACCGGTGTGGACATTGATGATGCCCTGCGCAAGGTTAAAGACAAGGTTGATGAGGCATTGAGTGAATTGCCGGCAGACCTTGAAGATGCCCCGGTTGTCTTTGATGTCAATCTTGCCGAGATGCCTATTCTCATTTTTTCTTTATCGGGAACCTGCGGCCCCGGTTGTCTTAAAAAAATTGCTGATGAGCTTGAAGAGAAGATAGAGACAATTGACGGAATCCTGGAGGTTGAAGTCAGCGGATATATGGAGCGGGAGATCAGGGTGGAGGTCATCCCTGAAAAACTGGCATATTACGGAATTGGCATGGGTTCGCTAACAAATATCGTCAAGAGCGAGAATAGAAACATTTCAGGCGGAACCATTCATCTTGGTGATGGAAAATTTCAGTTGCGGGTTCCCGGTGAGTTCGCCACTCCAGATGAGATATATGGTCTTATAGTTGCCACCCATGACGGTGAACCTGTTTACTTAAGAGATGTTGCGGTTGTGCTTGATGATTTTAAGGAAGAGAGCAACCGGGCAAGATTAAATGGTTTGCAGGCTGTTACCGTTGCTGTCAAAAAACGCTCTGGAGAAAATATTCTTACCATTACCAGAGAGGTGGAAAAGATAATCAGCAAAGAACAGAAACTGTGGCCACAGGACACCAGCATCACCAGGGTGCTTGACAAGTCCCGGGATATTGAAATCATGGTGGCAGACTTGGAAAACAATATTCTTTCCGGTCTGGTTCTGGTGGTTATAGTTATCTTCTTTACCATGGGATTTCGTAATGCCCTTCTGGTCTGTCTTGCCATTCCCTTCTCCATGTTTATCTCCTTTACCATCCTCCAGCTCATGGGGGTCACCCTTAATATAATTGTTCTATTCAGCCTGACCCTGGCCATGGGGATGCTGGTGGATAACAGTGTTGTAATTATTGAAAATATCTATCGTTTTATGGAACAGGGGATGGGCAGGGTAGAGGCATCTATGAAGGCCACAAGCGAGGTGTCCATGCCGGTGATAGGTTCCACCATGACCACAGTGGCTGTTTTTTTACCCCTGTTGTTCTGGCCGGGAATCATGGGGGAGTTCATGGGGTATTTACCGCTGACCATGATTATTACCCTGCTGGCAAGTCTTTTTGTGGCCCTGGTTATTCATCCGGCCCTTGCGTCATTATTTATGAAAAGAGGCAATGATAACGGGATAAACCGCTCTGACACCGATAACTCAATTGCAGCGGGTAAACCTGTTGAAATTAAGGGGGGAATCCTGGCAGGTTACGGTAAACTTTTGAATTTTTCTCTGCTCCATCCCCTTGCTCTGATAGGAGGATCTGCATTTTTGCTTATCTTTATGGTTCAAGGCTGGCTGCTTGTGGTTGGCGTTGAGAAGCCGGTTGAGTTTTTCCCGGATATTGAACCAAGGGGGATGTTTATAAATATTGATCCCCCCGAAGGGGCCAGCCTTGATTATGTTGACCAGATTATCCGTCAGGTGGAAATGGCTGTGGCAGGGAGTAAGTGGCAGCCGGGTGAACCAATGGAAAACCAATATACCAGTGCCATGGCTTTAAAGGAACGGCATGGCGAACAAGGCGAAATTTTTATTGGTCCGGGTGATCTAAAGAATATTGAAACCATTTATACCCAGGCGGTTCTTTCTGCGGGCGGATACTCACCCTTTGCTACCCATACACCCAATCATGTTGGGGTGCGTTTTCTGGACATGGATGACCAGTTCAGGTCAACCCATGCTACGGTTGATGAGATCAGAGAGCGGGTAAAAGATATTGCCGGGGCAAAGATCACCATAGCTTTAGAGGCAGAAGGGCCGCCCACCGGCTCACCAGTTAATATTGAAATCTCCGGTGATGATTTTGCTGTTCTTGGGGACATTGCCCGAAAAATAAAAACAGAACTGGCGAAATTGCCCCATGTGGAAGATATAAGAGATGACTTTGTTGAAGGAACTCCTACGGTCAGGGTCACCGTTGACCGGCACCGGGCGGCTCTTTTTGGCTTAACCACTGATATGATCGGTTCTGCCTTGAAGACTGCTTATAATGGTCTTCAGGTTTCATCTTTTCGTGATGGCGGTGAGGATTATGATATCACCGTTCAGTTGTCTGAAGAAAACCGGCAAGTGATTGATGTTCTTCATGAATTAATGGTTTTAACTCCACGGGGAATTATGGTTCCTCTCTCGACGCTGACAACGGTTGAATTTGCCGGTTCCATAGGCAGTATCAATCGCATTAACCATGAAAGGGTGGTAACGGTGGAGGCTAATGTGGATGAGACAAAAATACCAGGGTCTGTGGTCAGGCAGCAGGCTGAAAAACTTCTTGCGGATATGTCTCTGCCACCGGGTTACAGAATCAGCTTTACCGGCGAGCAGCAGGAGCAGGAGGACTCGGAGGCGTTTCTCGGCAAGGCCTTTGCTATTGCTCTATGCCTGATTTTCCTGATTCTTGTCGCTCAGTTTAACTCCATGATCCAGCCTTTTATTATTATGACTTCGGTTTTATTGTCACTGGGCGGTGTATTTTTGGGTTTAATGATATATCAGCAGCCTTTTGGGGTTATTATGACCGGGGTAGGGGTAATATCCCTGGCTGGAATTGTGACCAAGAACGCCATTGTTCTTGTTGATTATACAAATCAGCTGCGGGCAAGAGGAATGGCTTTAAAAGAGGCGGTTATCTCCGCTGGGGCAACCCGTCTGCGTCCGGTTGTCCTGACTGCTGTTACTACTATCCTGGGACTTATCCCCATGGTTACAGGAGTCTCCTTTGATTTTCATAATATGCGTATATCCTGGATCAGTGAATCTACCCAGTGGTGGAGTTCCATGGCGGTGGCGGTGATTTTTGGTCTGATTGTAGCCACTTTTCTGACCCTGGTTGTTATTCCCACCCTTTATTTTTTGCTGGAGCGAGGCAAGGAAGATTTAAGCGCCGCCAAAAAATGGTTGGGCAGAAAAAGATGGGAATTGTATCCTCTGCTTTCGGGTGAGAGGTAAGGTCTGTAAAAAAGCTATTGTTTGTTGCCTGGCTTACCGATATAGAAAATAGTCACAGTCAGGTCTTTGGATATTTAAAAATGTTAAATTTTGAGTTCAAATGAAAAAAACGATTTCCTTTTTTTTTATTGTCGTGTTCCTTACGGTTGCTCTTTTTTGTGCCGGTTGTACGCAATTTTTACAACCTGCCGGCTACCCACCCTACAGTAAACAAATGAAAATACAGGCAGCGTATTACTGGAATATACTGGCACGGGATGTTGCTTTCCGGATTAACAGCGAGCTTGTCGAGCGGGATTACCTTGCTCATCCGGTTATGGTCAGCTCCGGTTTTAAAAAGGGAGACAATGTCCTGCCCTTTGATAAGGCTTTTAAAGATCTCCTAACGACCCAACTTGTCAGCTTGGGAGTGCCTACCATTATTACCCCGGATGATGACGAGGCCTTACAGATTGAATACAGGGTGCAGGTAGTTTTTCACGAAACAGGAAGGTATCTGGTGCCGCGCCCGAACCAGGTTACCTCCCTTGCTGAAACAGTTTTTGCCACATACAATGCTGGCACTGCAGGGGGGAAAAACATAAATCTGTTTGATGATGACTGGAATGCGTTTATCATCAACGGTCATTACGAGGTTATTATTACAACCTCTGTGCTTGATGATAACTTTTATGTGTTCCGGGATTCCAGTATTTATTACATAAATGATCTTGATAATTTTATCCATCGCCCCCCACCTGAAAAAAAGACTCCTGAAAAGCCACTTCCTGCGGCTGCTGAGGTGGAAATGGTCAGCTACCCTGCAAGTGATAACTGGTTATAAGCTCCTGATCGCGATAATATTCAAACATTTAGATGAGGTGTACCTGACAGTTACATTTAATGTACATTAATTTTATGACCATATTACAGGTTAGACAAAACAACTTATGATCACCATGTCATATAAATATTTAACACTTATTCTGGTGCTGCTTTTCATCCCCTGCGGATGTGCCGGTAATCTTGGAGTGCCGACAATAGCAATCCATAACGATATGGATATTGCCACTCTTGGGGCAGATATAAGCAGAGAACTGATAGAGTCTTCATCACCTCCCCTTATACCGGCAAGCAGCTATCAGCCTGTTTTGGTATTAACTCCGGTTGATAATGATAATATTAACAATTCTTCAAGTTTTGGCCGAACCCTTCAAAATTCTATAATGTCCGGATTCGTCCAGAACGGGATTGTGGTAAATGAAACAAAGTTAAGAGAGAACGCCTTGGTTAATCCTGACCAGGGCGAGTTCATGTTGAGCAGGGATATGCCGGTCTTGCTTAAAAACAGCCAGCCAGCTCAGGCGGTTGTGGTGTCCACATATACCTTGAGCGAAGATGTCCTCTATCTGTCAGCAAGGCTGGTAAATCCGGAAACCGGGTTAATCCGTTCTGCTTATGAAGAGAAGCACAGGCTTGATGAAAACACCCTGAAAATGCTTGGCTATAAAGTTGTGGAGGAGGATGTTATTAAACCTCCAAGGGAATCTCTGATTAACAAGATTTTTTACTAACACCCACCTTTGCTTAGTGCTTAAACGACCGCTGACCGGTAAAGAGCATGGCAACCTGCGGATCAGCTTCGTTACAGGCCTCAATGGTCTCGTAATCCCGCATGGAACCGCCGGCCTGAAGAATAGCACTGACACCTTCCTTTATTCCCACTTCTGCTCCATCACGAAACGGAAAAAAAGCATCCGAAATCATCACTGATCCGGGCAGACCACCCTTTTCTGCCTTGACCTTGTCGTCTATTTCCTTGCGGTCTTCTATTTTCCGTTTACCATCTTTGATTTCCATAACCAAGCTGGCATAGGGAATAGCAAAGCGATCAAAACAGAGAATATCAGCATATTTCACATAGGCCTTATGGACGGCTATTTCAGCAACCCCGACCCTGTCCTGTTCACCGGTTCCAATCCCAACCGTGCATCCGTTTTTCACATAAATTACCGAGTTGGAGGTAACTCCATGCTCCACTGCCCAGCCGAAAATCATATCATCTATTTCCCGTTGTTCAGGTTGTCTTTCACATTTATACTCCACGCCTTTCCAGGTAGACGCCGCCGGTTTAAGATCTTTAATGGAACGGATGGAGTTGACCGCTGATTGTTGGGCGATAATCCCGCCATCAATTAATGATTTAAAATCCACAAAACGAAATTTTTCAAAATCAGCCAGCCTCTTGATCCCATCCATGCGAATCACCCGCAGATTCTTTGCCCTACCAAGAATCTCCAGAGTTCCTTCCTCAAATTCAGGGGCACAGACCACTTCAAGGTAATTCTGACTCATCAGCTCAGCGGTATTCTTGTCCACCGCTTTGTTTAAAATAACCGCTCCGCCAAAGGCAGCAATCCGGTCGGCCCGGTTGGCCCGGTCAAAGGCATCGCTGAGAGTCTCACCAAGAGCCGCTCCGCTGGGATTGTTATGCTTAAGAATAACCGCCGCAGGCTTGCCGGGCATATATTTGATTATGTTCAAACCGTTATCCACATCGGTCAAATTTATTTTTCCGGGATGTTTTCCGACCTGGAGCATGTCGGAGGCAGTTATACTGCTTACCAGCCCGTTGCCCGGTTCGATAAATTTGCAGTCGCCAAGGGTCAGGTTGCCGTTTACCAGTTCGTAAAGGGCTGCTTCCTGATCTGGATTTTCTCCGTATCGCAGACCCCGTTCTTCCAGGACTCCGTCTTCTTTTGGGATCGCCCAGGTTCGTTTGCGGTAAACTAGGGTTTGTTCCCCGAAAGAAATGGTCATTTCCATGGGGAAGGAATCGCCAAGAATAGTAGAATACATTTTTTTTATGTCGCTCATGCTGGCTCCATTTGAGTTTTTCGTTTTTGTTTTTTTGTTTTTTCGTTTTCGTTCAGGCAACCCGGTATGTCAGGGGAGGAACCCGTTCTTCATTTTCAATTGTACAGTTATAAAGAACACTGCCGGCACCAATCACAGCGTTGCTGCCGATGGAACATTTATTGACCTGGGTATTGGCCTGGATATGGCAACCACCACCTATTACCGAGTTACCGGTTACCTTAACACCCTGTTCTATAACCGTATCCTTATTAATTGAACAGTCCGGGTTTATAAGGATAGTTTCAGGATTATGCATGGTTACCCCGGAAAGCATGAGCCTGTTATTATGACGCTTCTGAAGCTCTGCCTGGGCCTGGGCAAGTTCAACCCTTGAGTTGACCCCAAGGACATCAATGGCTGTCGTAT
>CAZEMY010000104.1:0-8095 GCA_964513405.1 uncultured Desulfobulbaceae bacterium | reverse complement strand
CCGTGAAGGTGGTCGGACTGTTGGTGCCGGTGTTATTAGCGAAATTATAGAGTAAATTGAAATGATACCTACAGAAAAAATTCGCATTAGGCTTAAAGGGTACGATCATAAACTGCTTGATCAATCGACAAAGGAGATCGTCGAGACGGCTAAACGGACTGGAGCATCTGTTGCTGGTCCGATTCCGTTGCCAACCAGTATAAATAAATATACGGTTCTTCGTTCCCCTCATGTCAATAAGAAGTCCAGGGAGCAATTCGAAATGCGTACCCACCGCCGTTTGCTTGACATCCTGGAACCAACCCAGCAAACCATTGATTCTTTGATGAAGCTTGAGTTGTCCGCCGGAGTTGATGTGGAAATCAAGCTTGCCTGATGCTTTTGTATCTGGTTATGGTGGTTAAGGAAAACTGGAGCATTTTGTATCGGGGTTATGGTGGTTAAGGATAATTGGAGCATACAAGGGTAGAGCGATGGCGAAAACAAAAGGAATACTTGGCCGGAAGATTGGAATGACCCGCGTTTATAATGAACATGGTAAATCGATTCCAGTGACCGTTGTTGAAGCTGGTCCATGTAAAATATTACAGAAAAAAACAGTTGCCAAAGAGGGGTATAATGCCATTCAGGTTGGTTTTCTTGAAAAGAAGGAATCCAGACTGAACAAGCCCGATGCAGGTCATTTTAAAAGATCTGGCGGTAAGGGGTTTTACCATGTCCGTGAGTTCAGGATAGATGATCCTGATGCTTATGAACTTGGTCAGATGCTTACTGCGGCTGAAGTTCTCTCTGTTGGTGATAAAGTTGATATTACCGGTAATGTTAAAGGCAGAGGTTTTCAGGGTGTTGTCAAGCGATATGGTTTTGCTGGCGGTAGGGCTACCCATGGTTCAGGTTTTCATCGGGCTCCCGGTTCAATTGGTTGCTCGGCACATCCCGGTAGGGTTATGAAGGGTAAAAAAATGCCGGGTAGAATGGGCAATAATAAGATTACCGAGAAAAACCTGATAATTGTTGATATCCGGGATGATGATAATGTCCTCCTTGTCAAGGGAACAGTGCCAGGTGCCAAGAACGGGTTACTCAGCATATACACACAAAACAAAAAAGCATAATTTTTAGCTGTTGGTGAAGGAGAAACACATGCCAGTCTGTGATGTTGTTAATAATTCCGCTGAAAAAGTCGGAGAAGTAGAGATCAGGGATGCTCTTTTGCAGGTAGATGTAAAGCCTGCGGTTCTGCATGAGGTTGTCTGTATGCAGAGGGCAAACCGTCGGGCGGGTAATGCATCTACAAAAACCCGTGGAGAAGTTAGGGGTGGCGGTGCCAAGCCATGGCGGCAGAAAGGCACTGGCCGGGCCCGTGCTGGAACCAACAACTCGCCAATTTGGCGTGGTGGCGGTACTACCTTTGGCCCCAAGCCTCGTGATTACAGCTATAAGCTTCCTAAAAAAGTCCGCAGACTCGCCATTCGCATGGCTATCTCTGCCAGATTTGGGGAGGGTAATATGGTGGTACTTGACAGCTTTGGACTTGAAGGTATCAAAACCGGAGAGTTTGTTAAAGTTATGAAAAACTTTGACTTTAAGGACTGTCTTATTGTAACCGCAGGCGATGATCCGGTTGTAATTAAATCAGCTCGCAATGTGGTTGGTTACAAGGTTATCCCGGTTTCTGGTTTGAATGTGTATGACATTCTTAAACATTCAAAACTTATGCTGATTCAGGATTCCTTAGAAGGGCTTGGAGGGAGGTTGCTGGTATGAAAATTCTCCATCAGGTTATCAAGGGACCCTGTCTGACAGAGAAGAGCAACATGCTTCAGGAGTTAGACGGAAGCGTTGTTTTTAGAGTTGACCGCCGGGCGAATAAGATTGAGATTAAACAGGCCGTGGAAAAACTCTTCAATGTCAAGGTTGCTGAGGTCAGGACTTCTGCGATGCGGGGCAAGAAAAAAAGAGTAGGAATTAAATCTCTGGGTAAAACTAGTGACTGGAAAAAAGCCTACATTAAGCTGTCTGAAGGGAAAATTAATTTTCTCGATGAGCTATAAGCGGACAGTTTAGTTGTTTGTTTTATATAATTTGGAAATTGATGATTTTCTCCGAGATATTACTGTGTTGTTCTGCTATGGTTGCAGAGTACAGGGGAAAATTTTGTTAGATATAAGTTAACGGGAAAAGCAATGGCAATTAAGACCCATAAACCCACATCACCGGGTAAAAGACATCAGGTATCCATAGTACACCCTGATATATCAAACAAAAAGCCTGAGAAGTCACTTGTCGCACCTCTTACGAAAAGTGGTGGCCGTAATAATTATGGTCGAATTACCACTCGTCATCGTGGTGGCGGACATAAGCGGAAATACCGTATCGTTGACTGGAAAAGGAACAAAGTTGGGGTGCCGGCAACAGTCAGTGCCATAGAGTATGATCCTAATCGTTCAGCTCACATTGCCCTTTTGTGTTACAGCGACGGTGAAAAAAGATATATTATTGCTCCTGCGAAAATTACTGTTGGAGCAACGATTGTTGCTGGTGAAGATGTTGATATAAAGCCAGGTAATTGTCTGCCTCTGATCAACATTCCCCTTGGTACTGTCATTCATAATGTTGAGATGAAGATAGGCAAGGGTGCCCAGCTTGTCCGTTCAGCTGGTGCCTCTGCTCAGCTTATGGCCAAGGATGGTGATTATGTTCTTGTTAAACTTCCCTCAGGTGAAGTAAGAAAGTTTCGCAAGGAATGTCGGGCCTGCATAGGTGCAGTTGGTAATGCTGAGCATGGCAGTGAAAAACTTGGCAAGGCTGGTCGCAGCCGCTGGAAAGGGCGGAGACCTTCGGTTCGAGGTGTGGCAATGAACCCGGTCGACCATCCCATGGGTGGTGGTGAAGGTAAGAGTTCCGGTGGTCGTCATCCTTGTACGCCTTGGGGAGTACCTACCAAGGGGCATAAGACAAGGAAACGCAAAGGTTCCGATAGTGATATTGTTACCAAGCGTGGCAGGTGACAGGTGACAGGTGACAGGATTGTTTTCCGTCTTTGACGGTTGTAAGTATTGTTATCCAGCTTGAATTTCTGTTTTTATTATTTGTTTGCCTTTTAAAGAGGCGTGGTTGTTTATCAGGAGAAAACAATGGCTCGTTCCATTAAAAAGGGTCCTTTTATAGATGGACATCTTGTCAGGAAGATTGATCAGGCTCAGGAATCAGGATCCAGGAAAGTTATAAAGACCTGGTCGAGGCGTTCAGATATTATCCCGGGAATGGTGGGGCTGACTTTTGCTGTTCATAATGGCAGAAAATTCATTCCGGTTTATGTAACTGAAAATATGGTTGGCCATAAGTTGGGAGAGTTTTCACCAACCCGTACTTACTACGGCCATACAGCTGATAGAAAGAAGTGATGTGAAAACACAATATTTATGTGTTTCTCTCTCTTTTGAGCCTCTTGTCTTGTAACTGTTCAGGAGTGCCTTATATTCGCTCTTTTAAGCCTGTGCAGCGTACTATTGCTACTCAAGCAGGTTTAAATGGGCGAAGATGAGGTGCTCCTGGATAGTTACCTTTTCTTAAGGATTTTATAAGGAGTAGTTCGATGGAAACCAAAGCCGTCGCAAAATATATTCGTATCTCTTCCCAGAAGGCCAGGTTAGTTGCTGATGTTGTTCGGGGAATGGATGTTGAAACAGCAATAACCACTCTGCGGTTCATGCCTAAGAAGTCTGCCAGAATTCTTCGCAAGGTTGTGGAATCCGCTGTTGCCAATGCTGCTCAGATGGAGACAATTGATGTTGATAACTTGTACATTAAGTCTATTCAAATCAATGGTGGTCCAAGTCTGAAAAGGTTTCGTCCCAGGGCACAGGGGCGGGCAACAAGAATCATCAAGAGAACCAGCCATATTACTGTGGTTGTTGATGAGGCTGAGGTTAGAGCTTAAGTATTATCAATCAAGTATTAGAGCATTATCTGTTGGCAGCCGGAGTGATAATAATTAGTAACTGATCGTTGACTGCTGATAAGCTATTTAAAGTAGATGTAACGGAGGAATATCTTGGGACAAAAAGTTAATCCCATAGGATTGCGGCTGGGCATAACCCGCTCCTGGGAATCAATCTGGTATGCGAATAAAGACTATGCATCATACTTGTATCAGGATCAGAAGATCCGTAAATACTTGAAAAAGCGTCTTTACCATGCAGGTATTGCAAGGATAGTTATCGAGCGAACCGGAGAGAAAGTACGTATTAAGCTTTTTACTGCCCGTCCCGGAATTGTTATCGGTAAGAAAGGCTCTGAGATCGAGATTCTTAAAAAGGATCTTGAGAAGAAATTTGGTAGACAATGCCTGATTGATATTCAGGAAATTCGTAGACCTGAAGCTGACGCTCAGTTGGTTGCCGAGAATATCGCCATGCAGTTGGAGAGACGGATTGCCTTTAGAAGAGCGATGAAAAAATCGATTAACTCTGCTCTGAGGTTTGGGGTTAAAGGTATTAAGGTTTCCTGTGCCGGCAGGCTTGGCGGGGCGGAAATGTCGAGAACGGAATGGTTTAAGGAAGGGAGAATCCCCCTCCACACCTTGCGGGCTGATATAGATTACGGAACTGCAGAGGCCAAGACGACTTATGGTATTATTGGTGTCAAGGTCTGGATATTTAAAGGTGAAATTCTTGCCGACTCAGCGGTACCTGCTGAAAGGTAATTTTTCTTGTTCAACAGACGACAGCGAACTTTAATGGTTGTTTGTTTATGAACATTATTTCCAATAGGATTATAGATAATGTTAAGTCCACGAAAGGTAAAACACAGAAAACAACACAAGGGCAGAATGCGTGGTGTTGCCAGTCGGGGTTCCGAAATTTCATTTGGTGAATATGCACTCAAAGCCGTCGGTTGTGGTCGTATGACTGCTCAGCAAATTGAAGCAGGTCGAGTCGCTATTAACAGAAAGGTGAAACGAGGCGGAAAAATGTGGATACGGGTTTTTCCTGATAAATCTATCACCAAGAAGCCTGCTGAAACAAGAATGGGTAAAGGTAAAGGGTCGCCGGAATACTGGGTGGCCACGATAAAGCCGGGTAGGATTTTATATGAGCTTGGCGGTGTTGATGAAGAAATTGCCATAGAGGCGTTGCGTCTTGCAAGTTTCAAATTGCCTTTTCGCACGAAGATCATTTTAAGGAGTATGACCATATGAAAACCAAGGAGCTTCGTGGATTGAGTTTGGAAGATCTTGGCAAAAAGGAAAAGGATCTTCGTGAGGATTTGTTTAAGTTGAAGTTTCAGCACGGTATTCGCAGCCTTGAAAATCCGGCGAGATTGAAAATGCTGAAACGCAGTATTGCCAGAGTGAAAACAATTATGGCTGAGCAGTCCCGGGTATCTCAGGTCTAAGGCGATCCTGGGAAATATTAAAAGGTCAGGTTCAGTACCATTTTAAAGTGTGGGCAAAAATGTTTCTACAAAATTTAAGACACTGGAAATGAAGAATGAGTGAGACAGTTAGAAAGACCCAGCAGGGATCAGTAGTCAGCAGCCAGATGGATAAGAGTATTGTGATTGTGGTTGAGAGAAAAGTAAAACACAAGCTATATGGGAAATATGTGCGGCAACGAGCCAAGTATATGGCACATGACGAAGATAACACCTGTAATGTTGGTGATATTGTAATGATTGAAGAATGCCGCCCGCTTTCAAAAAATAAACGCTGGCGTGTTCGGGCTATTCTTCAAAAAGCAGTCTGATGACTTCGGTGACCATGCCGGTAAAATGAACATTTTCAGGTGAAGTGATGATTCAAACCGAAACTATACTCAATGTTGCAGATAATTCCGGGGCAAAAAAAGTGCTTTGTATCAGAGTGCTTGGTGGGACCAGAAGAAGATATGCAAGTATTGGTGATGTTATTGTTGTTACCGTGAAGGAGGCAATCCCTCACGCAAAGGTAAAAAAAGGTGATGTGCTTGATGCCGTTGTAGTTCGTACTAAAAAAGAAATCAAGAGGGCAGAGGATACCACTGTTCGTTTTGATGACAATGCGGCTGTTCTTCTTTCCGGCTCGGGTGAGCCGGTGGGTACCCGTATTTTTGGTCCGGTGGCGAGAGAGTTACGGTCACTTGGATTTATGAAGATAATTTCCCTCGCTCCGGAAGTTCTGTAATAAATTGCAGAAATAGCAGAGGGAGAGGTAAGAGGATAGAATGATGCGGCAAGGACAGACGAGTCTGAGAGTTAACGATCAGGTTGAGGTTATAGCAGGTAAAGATAAAGACCGGGTTGGAAAGATTCTCAGAATTGATAAAGAAAGAAATAGGGCAGTTGTCGAGCGAATCAACATGGTCAGGAAGCATCAGAAGCCGGTTGATCAATCTAAGCCAGGGCAAATGGTAGATTTTGAGGCACCTGTGCATATATCCAATTTGATGCTGGTGTGTCCTGAATGTGCTGAAACTGTGCGGACTGGCAGAAAATTTCTTGAAGACGGCACTAAAATAAGGGTTTGTAAAGGCTGTGAAGCAACCATTGAAACCCCTAAGAAATAGCGTAGTAAATTCGTTACGGAGTGATAATGGCAACATTGCGAGAAGATTACGAACAAAATGTGCGGTCTAAACTGCAGGAAAAGTTCGGATATAAAAATGTTATGGAGATTCCCCGGGTTGAGAAGGTAGTCCTCAATATGGGACTTGGGGAGGCTGTTCAGAACCCTAAGATTGTCGAAAAAGCAGCAGCTGACCTATCTGATATAGCCGGTCAGCGGGCCGTTGTTACCAAGGCAAGGAGATCCATCGCAACTTTTAAGCTGCGGGAAGGTATGCCCATTGGAGCAAAGGTGACTTTGCGTAGACAAAGGATGTATGACTTTCTTTCCAAGTTGCTTAATATAGCCCTGCCACGGGTTCGTGATTTTCGTGGCGTGTCTGCAAAGGGTTTTGACGGCAATGGTAACTACTCCATGGGTATAACGGAACATATTATTTTCTCCGAAATTGATTATGACAAAATTGATAAGATTCGGGGGCTGAACATAACCATTGTTACGACAGCGGAAAGTAATGAGGAAGGCAAAGAGCTTCTTACCCTTTTGGGGATGCCGTTTTCAGGGGACAGAAGACAGAAAGCAGAAGACAGAAGTTAGAAACCAGAAACCCAGAAACCAGATAAACCAGATAAACCAGATAAACCAGATAAACCAGAAGCCAGATAAACCAGGTAGATAGCGTAGACTTCGAGTGCGAAGCACTAACTATTCTGTCCTTACGGTTTCTGACTTCTGTCTTCTGATAAGGAGGAAGTTGTGGCAAAAAAATCACTTATTGCCAAGGCAGAGCGAACGGCAAAGTTTAAAGTTCGTTCATATAATCGCTGTCCGCTTTGTGGCAGACCAAGAGCTTTTTTACGCAAATTTGGTATGTGCAGGCTGTGCTTTCGTAAACTTGCTTCCCAGGGAGAAATCACCGGGGTAACAAAGTCAAGCTGGTAGTCAATTAGTTTATTTGTAAATAAATAGTACACGACTGTGTTATTCGTGTATTTGAAGGGATATTGAAAAGAGGTAATTCCCCATGTCCATGAGTGACCCACTATCTGATATGCTCACCCGTATCCGCAATGGAGCAAAAGCCAGATTTGATTCGGTTGAGATGCCCCTTTCCAGGATGAAAACCGGGGTGGCAAAAGTACTTTTGGCGGAAGGCTATATTAATGGCTTCCATATTATTGAGCAAGGTGTTCAGGGAGTATTGAAGGTTGACCTGAAATACGGACCGGACAGCGAGCAGGTAATAACAGGTATTCGCAGAGTCAGTAAGCCTGGACTCCGTCAGTACAAGAAAAGCAGCGATATTCCCACGGTAATGAGTGGTCTTGGAGTTGGGATACTTTCGACCTCAAGTGGTATTATTACCGACCGTGAAGCTCGGCACAAGAATGTCGGCGGTGAGTTGCTTTGTGAGGTTTGGTGATATCAGAAAACAGAAGACAGAAGACAGAAGGTGTAGGGCAGAACCAATTTCTGCCAAAGGTCGTCTGTGGCGGTATTATTCTGATTTTTATTGTTTGTTGTGTTCGTGAGGGCATGATGGTTTAT
>CAZEMY010000103.1:0-8149 GCA_964513405.1 uncultured Desulfobulbaceae bacterium | reverse complement strand
TATTAATGGCTAAGTGGAACAACGAGCTTTCAGCTATATTAAATTAACAATACCTTTTTTAGTTTATCGTGTTTTCTATCTTCAACCTTATTTACGCTAATCCGACCTACGCATCTGTCCTCTTATGTCGAATATCCAGCATAACGACAAAGACCGTATTCAAGCGTATGAGCAGAGAAGAATAAAACGAATTTGTAAATTTGCAACCAAATTTACAAATAGAAGGCAAATTAACTTTATAATATTAAAAATCAATGCAGACAAAAGAGATAAACCATACCGATACGACCGCAGTCAAACCCATCCATATTGCCCTTGCCGAGCCTGAAATACCACCAAATACAGGTTCAATAGCCCGTTTGTGCGGGGCCACGGATTCGGTTCTTGATTTGATTCATCCCCTTGGTTTCAGTACCGATGACAAACATCTTAAAAGAGCCGGACTTGATTACTGGAAGTTTGTCTCTATAAATCACTGGTCAAACCTGGATAAATTTTTAGATAATCAGGATGAAGAAAAACTTTTTTTCTTCACCACAAAAACAGACAGGCTTTATACACAGGCAAAATTCTTTCCGGACTGTAGGCTTGTTTTTGGATGTGAAACCAGAGGGCTGCCGGAGGAAATTCTTAAAAAATACAGTAAACGATGTTATACCATTCCGATGGTGAATCCTAATATCCGCAGTCTCAATCTTGCCATGAGTGTGGGAATAGTGTTATATGAGGCGTTGCGACAAGTTGATCAGGTCACAGGTGTCAGGCCTGCCTGCGGCGGGCAGGTAACAGGTGCAGGTCTATTTTGACGGAAACAGGAAACTTGTAACCTGTAACCTGTAACCTGTAACATCCCATTCAAGATAATTAAATTAGAGGAATAAAAAGATGCCGGAGAGAATATATAATTTTAGTCCAGGGCCAGCCACCCTGCCCTACCCTGTTTTAGAAGAGGCTGGTCGGGATATTGTCAATTACAAAAACACAGGAATTGGCCTGATTGAGCTGAGCCACCGTTCCAAAGAGTTTATGGCAGTGGCAGACGAGGCACAATCGCTTATCCGTGAGCTGCTGGTCGTACCGGATAATTATAAAATTCTTTTCCTCCAGGGAGGTGCTTCTTCCCAGTTTTACATGGTTCCCATGAATCTGTTGGCTGCCGGCAAAAAAGCAACTTACTTAAACACCGGAACCTGGTCAAAAAAGGCTATTAAAGAGGCAAAGTTACTGGCTGATATTGAGGTTGCCTACTCCAGCGAAGAGACTCTGTTTAACCGGGTGCCAAGTGATGACGAATATACAGTGAACCCGGAGAGTGAATATCTTTATTTTGTCAGCAACAATACTATTTACGGAACCCAGTTTAAAGAGTTCCCAAAAACTGAAAAAATGATGGTTGCGGACATGTCCTCTGATATAATGTCAAGACCCGTTGATGTCAGCCGCTTTGGCTTGATATTTGCCGGAGCCCAGAAAAACATGGGACCTGCCGGGGTAACCGTGGTTATTATCAGGGATGATCTTCTTGATTCTGCTCCGGGAAATCTCCCCACTATGCTAAAGTACAAAACCCACGCCGATAAAGACTCCATGTTTAACACTCCTCCCTGTTTTGCCATTTACTGCATGGGAAGGGTCATGAACTGGCTTAAAGAACGGGGAGGCGTATCTGCCATGGAAAAAATAAATCAAGCCAAGGCAGCACTGCTGTATAATGCCATTGACAGTATGGATTTCTTTTCCGGTCATGCCGAAAAAGAGTCTCGTTCCCTGATGAATATCTCTTTCAACCTGCCAACCCCGGAGCTGGAAGCAAAATTCATTATGGAGGCGACAGAAATTGGTCTGAACGGACTTAAAGGACATCGTTCAATAGGCGGCTGCCGGGCCTCAATTTACAATGCTTTCCCAGAGGCAGGCGTTGACAAACTGGTTAACTTTATGGCTGATTTCGCCGGCAAAAATGGCTGATGGAATACGAAGGAACGGTTATCCGGCCACCAAGTGAGGCCCATGCCCTAATCATTCAGGTTACGACTGGATGTTCCCATAATCTCTGTACATTTTGCGGGGCTTATCGGAACAGAAACAGAAACAAAAGGTTCAGGATAAAGTCAAGGGAAGCAAACCTTGCAGATCTCCAGTTTGCCAGCCAGTACTGCAAGCGACAAAAAACGGTTTTCCTGGCGGACGGTGATGCCCTGGTCATCCCCTTTGCAAGGCTTGTCCAGCTTCTTAAAGATATCAAATATCACCTGCCGTGGGTAAGGCGGGTCAGCTCTTACGCAAATTGCGGCAACATTATTGGCAAAAGTCTTGAGCAGTTAACTGAGCTTAAAAAACTTGGCCTGAGCCGCCTCTATATGGGGCTTGAAAGCGGTGATGATACTGTTTTAAAAGAAATTAAAAAAGGATCTGACTCAAGGGAAATGATCAGCGCGGGCAGCAAAGTACGGGAAGCGGGAATATTTCTCTCAGTTACCTGTCTGCTGGGTATAGCCGGTCTGGATAACTCCAATCGGCATGCCCGTGCTACCGCCAGGGTATTATGCCAGATGCGACCCTCCCAGATAGCGATTCTTACTTTGATGCTTCTTGATAACACGGAACTGGCAAAAAAATCCCGGGCTGGATTATTCTTTATGCCTGACCAATTGCAACTACTGAGAGAGTTGGAGACCATGGTAGATGGCCTTGTCGATATCAAGGCTCAATTTCAGGCTAATCACGCCTCAAATTATCTGACTTTAGACGGCAGGTTGCCCCGGGACAGGCAAAATTTCCTGACTCTGCTTGACCTTGCCATAAAAGGGCAGGTTCCCTTAAAAGAAGAAAAATTACGGGCTTTGTAAAAAGCAAAAAAGTCGGAAAAAATAAAATTCTCAGAGATGGTGAAAACAATAAATAGAGAAGAAAATAAGGTAGATCTTAAAAATCTAACCTCAGAACAGTTGCAAAGGTTTGTTGAATCATTGGGACAGCCCTCATTTAGAGGGAGACAGATTTTGCCCTGGCTTTACCGACCCGGGGTTTTTGATTTTTCCGGGATGACCGATCTTGCCAGGGAATTTCGGGCATTACTGCCAGAGCATGCACTTATAAGTCGTTTTACCGAACCTGTTACTCAGTCATCAAGGGATGGAGCAGTGAAATTTGGCTTTCGGTTAAGCGATGGCAAGATGATTGAATCTGTGTTGATTCCGGAAGAAGACCGCAGTACCCTTTGCCTGTCAACCCAGGTTGGCTGTGGCATGGGTTGCACCTTCTGCCTGACCGGCTCCATGGGACTTACCCGCAACCTGACCACCGCCGAGATTGTCAACCAGGTCTGTGCGGTCAGAGATTTCATTCTGGAACAGGATGGTAACCCGTCAGAAGAAACAAACAGAAACATAAAGGAAAAGAAGTGTTCAGGACGGTTAACCAACCTGGTCTTTATGGGAATGGGGGAACCGCTTGCCAATTTGGACAACCTTATAGACGCAATTTCAACTCTCACCGAGCAGAGGGGGCTGGACTTCTCTAACCGGAGAATAACTGTTTCGACCTGCGGATTGGTGCCAAAGATGATTCAGCTTGGAGAAAAGACCAGCGTTAATCTGGCCATTTCTCTCCATGCCACTGACGATAAGACAAGAAGCGAAATAATGCCGGTTAACAATCGTTATCCCATTGCCGCATTGTTGGAAGGGTGCAGACAGTTTCCCCATAAAAAAAGGCAACGGATAATGTTTGAATATACTCTTCTTGAGGGACTAAACGACAGCGAACAGCAGGCCGCCCAGTTAGCCGAACTTTTAAGGGATATACCCTGCAAGATAAACCTGCTTGCCATGAATAAAACAGATTCTTCCAGGTTCAAAAGCCCTCCGCCAGGGAAGGTGTTAAATTTCCAGAAGATTCTTAGAAATCTTGGCTACACTGTTTTTATTCGTAAAAGCCGGGGGGAAGATATTTCTGCAGCCTGCGGGCAGCTTGCGGGAGAAACCTCATGACCTGTGCGGGCAAAACTGCCTATCTGTTTTGTCACCGTTCAACGGAAATCCCTTTTTGCTCCATGGCGTTTTTATAGTGCCATCTTTCAAGAGCTGAGTTAAAATTTTTACTTAATCCGCAATCTTCAACGACACTCCAGGCACAGTCAAGCACCGCTCTGGCGATATCTTCCTTTAAAATCTCACCTGTGAAGTTTATTTTCCCACGGCTATAGGCAAATTCTGCCTGAAAAGGGTCAAGAAAAGGATATCTGTCGGCATTATCAAGGAATTTTTGTTTGAGAAGAGACTCGGGGGCATAATTTTTCTTTTTCTCCACCGTTCCAACAAAAATAGTCAGGAAATCTTCAAGAGAAGACTCAAGTTCAAAGAAAATCTCTCCTTCCTGCTCTGACTCTGGCTCCGACTCCAACTCAACAACGCTATCTCCCTCCAATATTTCGAGCCGGGTTTTATCAAGAAATTGGCCAAACTTAAATTTTGCCGGATGACTTTTCAAAATTTCACATAATTTTCTGTACTCCTTGTCGGAAGGGTCAAGACCAGTGTTCCCCCATGGGTATGATCCTCCAGTCATTTCCCCTTTATTGAAGAAGAGCAAAGCCCCGCTGTCTTTTTCAATAAAGTCAATTTTAAGAAATCCTGAGAATTTTTTTTCCACCAGCTTGACTACAAAAACAGGCAGAGCTATGTTGGTTGTATTAAATTCAGTTGCCGATCTCTCAAAAGAGGGCAGTTGGCTCCAGAAAAAAATAGAATGGGGGGCAAGTTTGTAAACAGTGACTATAAAGTTTTTTTCTTTTAAAACATTTAACAGCGGTTCAATAGTCGAACAGACCTTGGCTTTTCTGCCTGCCCTCTGCAAAACACCACGCAAAACTTCCTGCTCGTCAAAATAAATCAGAACTTCCTGGGACGGGGAACCTAAGTGCAGACATCCCGATCCTATTTCACCCTGAAGATGTTCAACAAACCTGTCAATTATAAGATAATAACTGTTTAGACCTTGCAGGTACGGCTTTTCCTGGGGAATGAGCATATTGTCCAGACTCTCTTTTTCTTTATGTTTTTATTGTCACTTCACAGACATCAGTTATCTGCTATAATTTTGCGGATAATATCATAATCCCCGTCAGTTGCAGATTTAAAACCGACAAGCCCAATGGCCTGTAGAACAGGATGATTTTTGTCTAATTTCAGGACAGCTTCCCGCAGACTTTTTTTCAAATTATCAGGTAGGTCACGGTTCACCGAAAAAGCCCAGTTTGGAAACCAGGTGGTGGCAGTCAGGACTTTTATTGAACCTGGCATTATATATTTATCTGCCTTACGAAGAGCCGATTCACGAATAAAGCCAGCCTCGACACTACCGACACTAACCGCAATAATTACATTTTCATGACGGTTGCCAGCAGCTTCAACCAACTGTTTTTTGGTAAGGGGAATTCCCTGTTCCTGCAAAGTAAGTTTCTGGGACAGATATCCTCCCGCCGAGTTCTTGCTGACAATCATAATTGAGCGGTCTCTAAGGTCGATAACTCCCCGTATATCAGAGTCGGGACGGACAATAATAATTCCCCGGAATTTATCTCCTCCATGCCTCTGGACAGCGGTAGCCAGCACCTCACTTTCTTTGCTGACATTAACATAAACCAGCGGGTTTTGATAACCTATTTGAATATCACCACTAAGTATTTTTTTTTCATACTGGTCAAAATTATCAGTCAAAACCGGAGTAATATTCTCTCCGGTTTCTTCTGAGAGATATTTTGCAAGCGGAGTAATCATGGCTGTCAGCTTATCAGGATAATACTTTGGCAGCATTGAAATTTTATACTCTTCAGCCTCCACCCGGTTATCCCAGACAGATGGAAAGAGTACAATCACAACAAAAGCAAAGGAATATATAAATGATTTGATAGTCATATTGTTATTTCTTATTTAGTGAACAAGAGGAGGGGGGGAAGGTAACAATCAGTGGACAATATTAATAATATTAATCTGGTCAATACCTGCTGCCTTGCGGACTGAGTTATAATCCTGATCGCTGGCAGGGACAAATCTGTTTATACCAAGAGCCTTTAAAACCGGTGAATCAGGGGTAAGGTCGAGTATGGATTTGGTTATTTCCTTTTTTTCATTTTCCGATAATGAACGGTTTACAGATAAAGCCCAGTTCGGAAGCCAGGCTGTTCTGTCAAGAATCCGTAAAGATGAGGCAGGAATAAAGTTATCGGCTTTATCAAATGCTGATTCACGGATAAAACCGGCATCTACATCACCGGTAAAGACTGCAAAAATAACATTTTCATGTTTATTCTCAACGGCTTCTTCAAGGTATAAATCTTCTTTGACATCAATCCCCTTTTCCATAAGGGTCAACTTCTGGGAAAGAAATCCACCGGCACTGGTTTTGCCAACGAATGAAACCTTTTTCCCTTTTAAATCATCAAGCACTTTCAAAGGACTGTCGGAGCGGGTAATTATAATTCCCCGAAAACGGGTTCCACCTTCTCCTTTGTCAGCCATGGCTATAACTTCGTGTGTATCTGAGACAAGTGTATAAATATAAGGGTTTGAGTAGCCGACATGAATGGCTCCACTTTGCATTTTCTTTTGATACTGGGCAAAGGATGCAGTAACCACAGGGGTGATGGTAAGCCCTGTTTTTCCAGTAAGATATTGTGCCAATGGGGTAATTCGTTTATTTATTTCCTCCGCAGACAGCCTTGGCAGCATGGACAATTTATAATCGCATATACCCTGAACCGGGGTTAACGCAACCCCAAAAAAAGTTATCATAAAACTTATTATCAACGATCCTTTTATGCCTTTCATTGTTCACCTTAAATTTAAGTGTATGCTATATTTAAGAGCTTCTGGATAGCTTCTTCGCCGTTTTTACTATATTATGCGGCACAGAGAAAACAATAAATTATCTGTTTTTTCTCAGACGCTCAATAGCATTCTTGACAGAATAGCGCATCCTCTCACATGCTCTGCCAAGCTCCCGCACCTCTTTGGGGCCATGGGGGGTAATGGTAAGGTCAAGCTCGCCGAGACTGATGCGGTTAACAATATTGGTCAATTGAATTAGCGGTACCCCTATACAACGGGCAATAGCAAGAAATGACAACAGGCCACCCAGAAAGATTACTGATATAAGGGCAATTGCAAGTGGTGAAAACAATGCTTTTTGTATGGACTCATCAAAATCTGACAGATACAGGCCCACATGAACTACTCCACCGGTTTCAGTGAGCTTTTCGGTTCTGTCCATAATTTCCTGGCCGCCAAGGGTGAATCGTGCGTTTTTGTTAAGGGCATTTTCTGTCAACTTGTTGTTTTCTATGATTTCCTTTGGAAAACCAGCGGTTTTAACCCTGTCTGCGAAAACGGACTCAAACCTGTCCAAATCACCAAAAAAACCTGCTACAACAAATCCTTTCTCATTGACAACTGCGGCATAGGCAACCCCTGGCAAGTTTGCAACCCTTTCAGCTTCTTTATTAACCTGCAGGTAGTTTCGGACAAGTAAAGGTTTTTGTATTGTTCCGGAGAACATCGTGGAAATTGATGAAACCCGCAAATCAATCTGCTCGTTCATAAGTTGGGGTATATATTTAAAATAGACAAATGTGAAGGCAGAGGTCATGGATAAAAAAACTATGGCCGGAATCAAAATCAAATAAAATTTAATGGAAAGCCCCCCTGACGATTTCCTGTTCTGTTTGCCTTTTTTCTCTTTATTTTTTGCAGAATTTTTCCCAGGGTTATCCTGCTGAGATGCACGGTCACTTGGATTTGCTGGAGATGAAGATAAATCATTTTTTTCAACCACTATGATATGCCCACATTTACGGCAGGAAAAACGGGCACGGTCACTTTTAATCTTGCTTTCCTCGATATTATATTTTGCAGCACAATCTTCACAGATAACCAGCATTATATTCTCCCCTTTTATTCCCAAAAAATACCAATTATTGAATTTCCCCGGAGTTTGCACTCGAAGTCTACGCTATTTACCCGGAGTCCTTCTAAAGTATAAGTTTTTTTTCCCTTCTATTTTCGTTATATGTTTTTCAAAAAAAATGGTCAAATTATTTCTTTTTTTTATATCTCATAAGCTATAACCGCAAATGTCGGTTGGATCCACC
>CAZEMY010000102.1:0-8216 GCA_964513405.1 uncultured Desulfobulbaceae bacterium | reverse complement strand
AAAAAATCCAGCGGGCAGTTTAAAGCTGGATATTCGACATAAGCCTAAAGGCGTGGATAGGTGTAAATAGTGCGTGGGTTACACCGCTTAAGCGGTAACGAGGCCAAAAGTCAATATCACAAAACTTTGCCCATTAAAAAAATATTTATGCCTAATAAAACAAATAATAACGACTTACAACAGGCAGCATCACAACGAGGATTAAAAGTCGAGTCTGCCATGCTCTTAGACCTTGAAGAAGCCCTTACTGGCTGTGACCCTTTGTTGGGGGAGGTGCTTGAGCACGCATTATTTGCCGGGGGAAAACGAATCCGCCCTTTGCTGGCGGTCTTATCCGCGGCAATATGCGGCCGCAGAGACGATGGAACTTATCTGCTTGCTGCGGCTCTGGAGTATCTGCATGTGGCAACCCTGATCCATGACGATGTGATTGATCATGCCGATGAACGGAGGGGCCGCCCTGCGGTGGTTAAAAAATATGGGACTGCCGCTGCTATTCTTGCCGGCGACTGGCTCCATGCCCGGGCCATGCATCTTGTCGGTCGCTTGACCGGTGCCGAGGGATTAACCGTGTTCTGCCGGGCAACCGGAGCCATGGTGGACGGTGAATTTCTCCAGATCCGCTATGCAGGAAATCCTGATATTGGCGAAGAAGAATATTTTGCAGTTATTGCCAGAAAAACAGCCAGCCTGATCAGCTCCACCTGCGTCCTCGGTGGGCTGTATGGCGGAGGAACCCAGGAAGAGCTGGCTGCTCTTGGTGATTATGGCGAGAAGGTCGGTACAGCCTTTCAGGTGGTTGATGATCTCCTTGATTATCTTGGTGACAGTGAGAAAACCGGTAAACAGGTTGGAAATGATTTTGTCGAAGGAAAGATGACCCTTCCTTTAATTATTGCCATGGAACGGGGTTCAGACGAAGAACGGCAGGAAATTTCGGTGTTAATGAAAGGAGAACGGAAAGAGAAAGGGGCAAGAGAGAAGCTATGCCGGATAGTTACCGGTCTTGATGGTTTCAGCCTTGCCCGTAAACGGGCTGAAGTACTGGTTAAAGAAGCTGAAAATGCTTTAAGAGTTTTCAAAAACAATGGCAATTCCAAGACCTTGGAGCTTATGGTTGCAGTTGGTAATTATATCCTGATTAGAAGCAAGTAACAATCCTCCGCTCACCAGCCTGGATATTCGATATAAGCCGATTCCCGTAGGTCGGATTAGCGAAAATAAGAATGAAGATAAAAAATACGGTAAATCTAAAATAACCTAAAAGTACCGACACAGCAAGGTTTTAGCGTAATCCGACAACACGGTGAGAGTCGGATTACGCTAAAACCTTGCCATTATATATATCTTGGGTTTGATTGCAGTCTTTTCTGTTTATCATCTTTTTGCGTTGTATACGCTAATCCGACCTACGCATCTGTTCTCTTATGTTTAATATCCATTCACCAGCTTAGGAATGTACGCTAAATAACTTGAACATCTCTACTAACAGGTGAGTGGAGGGTACTCAGTCCAGATTAGGAGGATGAAAGCTGAACTCTTCATCATCACCATCCATTTCTTCAATATTTTCCGCTCCAATATTCTTCAGATAATCAGTTACTTCGCCAATCAAATGTTCAGGAGCAGATGCTCCGGCACTTATGCCGATCCTGTTTTTTCCTGCCAGCCAGCTTTGCTCTATCTCTGAAGCCTGGTCAATAAGGTAGGCCGGAACAGCACAGTTTTCTGCGGTCTCCCTGAGCCGGTTGGAGTTGGATGAATTTTTAGAACCAACCACAAGAACCATATCAGTCATGTTTGCCAGTCTGTGTACAGCTGCCTGGCGGTTGGTGGTAGCGTAGCAGATATCGGTTCGTTCCGGTTCATTTATTTGCGGGAATTTTTTACGAATAGCGGCAAGCATTCCTCTGGTATCATCTATACTTAAAGTCGTCTGGGTCACATAGCCGACCCGGGTTGGATCTGCGACCTGTAGTGCTGCCACCTCCTCCGGGGTGGAAACAACATGAACAGAGCCGGTGGCATGACCGCAGGTGCCAATGACTTCAGGATGCCCCTTATGACCAATTACTAAGACATCGCAACCTATTTTGTTTAGCCGTGATACCCGTCGGTGTACCCTGGAGACGAGGGGGCAGGTGGCATCTACAGTTTTCAGACCAAGTCGTTTTGCCTTTTTTTTTATATCTTTTGAGACTCCGTGGGCACTGAATATTGTGATTGCCCCGCTGGGAATATCTTCTAATTTCTCAACAAAAACAGCACCTTTTTTTGAAAGATCACGGATAACATGGGTGTTGTGGACTATCTCGTGGAGTACAAAAACAGGCGTCCCGTATCTTTCCAGGGCCTGATTGACAATGGCAATGGCCAGCTTGACACCGGCACAAAATCCACGAGGCTTGGCAAGGATGATTTTCATTTGGGATTGGGTTTTTTAGTTTTTGAGCTTCGGCTCCTGCAACCTTAATATTGGGATTATATGGGAGGAGTGATAAAAAAATAAAAAAATTAATCGGTAAGACGACTGGCAATCAGGCTGAAAAAATCGTCATTTTCGTTTAAAAACCACCAGCCAAGATGGGTCAAACAGGTAGCACAAAATACATATTGCCACTGGTATCCTGAAAACCATGAAAATTCGGAAACGGCCTGACCGTGAATTTTACAACCCGGCGCATGGGCAAAACAACGGGCTGCAAAGACGATGCCAGCTGGATTGAGAAACACATGGGTATGGCGATCGTTGCGGCTTACTGCCTCTTCGCTTGAAGTAATCATTGCAAAGCAGGTGTGGCAGAGTATGGCCCGCTTCTCCTGCTTTTTTTTATCTCTATCTGGCAAGCTGTCCTGGCGGTTGCAGGTATCATCCGTAAGCTCTATGCGCAGATGGAAACGGCGGCTATTAACCTTGTCTGTAGTGGTTAACAATGGCACGCACCATGTCTGTAATAGTATATTGTTCGGGTTGTATATCGACGACAAGACCATATTTCTGGACACTTTTTGCGGTTATTGGACCAATAGCAGCTATGGTAACCGGCTCCATAAGGCTTTGCAGTTCCTGATTCGTTTTTGCATCAATCATGGTTATAAAGTTACGCACTGTTGAAGAACTGGTAAAGGTTACAAGCTCTATTTCTCTGTTTTCAAGCAGTTGTCGCAACTCTTCTTTCCTCTCTTTTGGGGGAACATTTCTGTATACCGGGGCAATGGTAACTTTTGCACCAGAGCGGACAAGCATGTCCGGGAGAATTTCCCGTGCTTTCAAGGCACGGGGGAGAAGAATTTCGCTGTCCTGGACACCGGAATCAATCAGGGCCTCTGCCAATCCTTCACCGGTGAATTTTTCAGGGATAAGGTCGGCGGATATTCCATAAGTTGATAATTTATCAGCGGTTGCCTTGCCAACCACGGCTATTTTGGGGCCAGCTAAATCCCTGGCATCCATGGATTTCTCCATTAATTTCATAAAAAACCAGCTTATCGCATTGATGCTGGTGAAGATTATCCACTGGTAGCGGCCAAGGTTATTTAAACTTTTATCAAGGATTTCATAGTCTTCAACCGGCTCCATATGGAGGGTGGGAAATTCAAGGCAGTCCGCTCCATTTTCCTCAAGCAGAGCCACCAGTTCGCTGGCCTGCTCCCTGGTTCTGGTTACCACCATTCGCTTCCCAAATAGAGGTCTTTTTTCAAACCAGTCAATGGTGGAGCGGAGCTTAACCACATCACCAACGATTATCAGGGCCGGCGGCTTGATATTTTTATCCCTGGCTACCTCGGTGATGGTTGCAAGAGTTCCAGTTACAGAATACTGTTGCGGGGTAGATGCCCAGCGAACAACTGCCACCGGGGTTTGCGGGTCACGGCCAAAACGGATAAGTTTTTCCGTGATTATAGGCAGGTTTTTGATCCCCATATAGATAACAATGGTACCGGCACCTGTTGCCAGTTTATCCCAAGCAATACTGGATTCTTTTTTACCTGGTGCCTCATGACCGGTTATAAAAGCCACCGATGCGGTATATTCCCGGTGGGTAATTGGGATCCCGGCATAAGTGGCTGCTGCGGTTGCCGAGGTTACCCCCGGGACAACCTCAAAATCAATCCCGGCCTCAACCAGCTTTTCTATCTCTTCAGCACCGCGACCAAAAATAAAGGGGTCGCCCCCTTTAAGACGCACCACCCGCTTCCCGGAACCGGCAAAATCGACCAGCATCTTATTGATCTCTTCCTGGGTAAAGGCGTGGAGACCACAACCTTTTTTGCCGGCATAAATCTTCTCTGCGTTTTCAGGAGCGTGTTTTAAAAGTTTTGGGTTGGCAAGATAGTCATAGACCACGACTTCCGCCTGCTCAAGGAGGAATTTACCCCGCAAGGTAATTAAGCCGGGGTCACCGGGGCCGGCACCGACAAGATAAACCTTGCCGGGATGTTGGCTGTTGTTAGTCATTTTTTTATTTTATTGTTACCGATATAAGATATGATTAGGCACATATTGTGCCGTAAAACAAGATAACGATTTAGGATAACCTGCTCAACGAACCTGTTCAGATATCACAAATTTGCATAAACTTCATCCAGAATATGTTTTCCGCCCTGGTCAAGAAGGAGTTGGGCAAGTTCAACCCCAAGTTGTCTGGCATTTTCAAGTGTTGCGGTTTGCTGTTCACGAAGGATTTTTTTGCCGTCTATGCTGGCAATAAGACCGGTTAAGGTTATTTCATTACCGCTAAGAACAGCATGGCCACCAATGGGAACCTGACAGCCGCCTTCAAGACGAAGGAGAAACGCCCGCTCGGCAGTGACGGTGGCGGCTGTTTCCTGGTCATGGAGAAATCTCATCCCGTCTATCAGTTCAGTATCGGTGCTTCGCAGCTCGATGCCAAGGGCTCCCTGACCAATGGCAGGCAGCATCTCTTCCATGGTGAACAGGCTGGTGATTCGTTCCTCCATGCCAAGGCGGTTTAAACCTGCGGCTGCAAGGATGATTGCCTCGTATTGCCCATCAGCCAGTTTTTTAAGACGGGTGTCAAGATTTCCGCGTAAGCCCTTGATAACAATATCTTCTCGCAGAGCAGAAACCTGAGATTTTCGTCTCAAACTTGAGGTGCCGATCACAGCTCCGGCGGGTAATTCATCAAGGCTGTTATATTTTACTGAAACAAAGGCATCTGCGGCAGCTTCCCGGGGGGGGATGATGGCAACCGTAAGCCCGTCTGGAATTTCCGCCGGCACATCTTTCATTGAATGAACCGCAAGGTCAACCCGACCATCAAGAAGTGCGTCCTCGATCTCCTTGACAAACAACCCCTTCCCGCCAACCTTGGCAAGGGGTACATCAAGTATTTTATCGCCCTTGGTGGTTATCTTTAACAGCTCCACGCTTGTTTGGGGATATTGCGATTCAATCTGTTTTTTTACCCATGTTGACTGGGTTACAGCAAGCAGGCTGGCTCTTGTTCCTATTTTTATGGTTTTCTTCATGAGCAGTTTTATTTTATGTTGAAGTTTTCCAGGTAAATATTCAGACGGTTATTTTTCCAGCTCATCCAGCAAGACAGCAGCAAAGAGCGGGATCATCAATTCATGGTGACCGGTGAAGTTAAAACCTCGTCCGGACTCAAGCACAGGCCGCTGAACAACATTGGCAGCAGGCCGGTAATGACGGATAAAATCAAAATTAGCGGTGGTTATGTCTTTTACTTCGTGACCAAGGTTTCTGGCCACGGTTAATGCCTTGAGAAATACTTCAGGAAGCATTACCGCCGAGCCGATATTGCAATAAACCCCTCCTTGCAGGTCACTGACTAAGCGGGAGAAAATTCTAAAATCAAGATGACTGGTCTTGCCAATGGCTGCCCCGTCAGCATCGGGATGGATATGGATTATATCGGTTCCCATGGCGACATGGACGGTTACAGGGATGTTTAATTGATGAGCCCGGGCAAGGAGACTACTGCTGTTATGGGGGAAATCGGCATTAAGAAGGGCCTGTCCCACCGCCTCGCCCATGCCGATATTTTGTTTGGCTCCTAAATTTATAGCCTGATTAAGAAATTCCCCGGTTTCCTGTGCCGCTCCAAATGCCCCTTTACCCAAGACCTCGGCAACATCTTCCGAGGTCTGGCCGGCCATGGCAATTTCACTGTCATGGATGATGCCGGCACCGTTTAGGGCAATGGCAGATATAATTCCCCGCTCCATAAGGTCAATGAGAACAGGATTCAGGCCGACCTTTATAACATGGGCCCCCATACCGATTATCATGGTTTTTTGTCTTTGCACTGCCATGGCAACCCGGCGGATAAATTCGGGGAAATCTGCTCCGGTAAACTGGTTGGGCAAAGCGTCTATAAAGTCGCTGATATTCATTCCCGGCCGAGCAGGAGCCGCAAAATCGTCAACACTCACTTTGGAGTGGCGACCATAAAGGGAATAGGTGTTTAGTTTGCTGAAATCAAGCGGTCGCAGAGAGTATTTTGACATGATTTTTCTATGAAAACATGGTTGTTTCCACCAGCTCACAGAGCAAGTGTTCTGCCCAGAGATGGCTTTCCTGGATATGAGGGGTGAAGTCGGAGGGTACATTTATGACAAGCTCGCTGATCTCTGCCAGTTTCCCGCCTGGATTTGTCAGCCCACCGGTGAGGGCGATGGTTCGCATCCCCATTTTACGGGCAGCCTCAATTCCCTTGATAACATTGGCAGAGTTACCGGATGTGGAAATGCCAAGGGCAAGGTCTTCAGATTTGCCAAGGGCAATTATCTGTTTGGAAAATATTTGGGCAAAAGAAAAATCATTGGCAATAGCGGTAATGGCTGAACTGTCTGTGGTCAATGCAAGTGCCGGCAAAGGTTTGCGATCAATTAGAAAACGATTGGTAAACTCAGCAGCAAGATGTTGGGCATCGGCAGCACTGCCGCCGTTACCGAAGATGAGTAACTTTCCACCCTGCTCAAATGTTTGCTTTAGCCAGCCGACAGCCAGGACGATCTTCTCAGCAGACTCATCTGCAAAATTTTTTTTGGTTGCCAGCGATAAGGAAAGATTTTCAAAAATACGGTCTTTCATGGTGTTATATATCTGAAGACAAAAGTTATTCCTACAAAAAAAATCGGTTAGCATATGATTCTCTACCCGTAGTTAATTATGCTACTATGACCATTGCAATGAAAAAAAGCGTTTTCGTGAGAAAAATCCACGAAAACGCTTGAGGCAATAACCTTAAAAAAATCCTACTTCAACTGAGCTAACAACTCTTCAGAGATTTCCTTAATTCCTTTAGAGCCTTCAATGGCGATAACTTTAGCGGAACCATTGTTTTTGAAATAATTTACAGCTGCCATGGTACCGGTTGTATCGTCATAATAGATGTCATGCCGTTTATTGATGGCACCTTCATCCTGATCGTCGGCACGGGCAGAAAGATCGCCGCCGCAGACCCTGCAGATTAACTTACCATCTTTTTCCACAGGTTTAATGGCTTCAAAGGCAATATGATTGGAATGGTTATTGTCGTTGGCACAGAGCCGACGCCCCATAATCCGCTCTTTGGCAATCTCGCGGTCAAGGATAATCTCAATAACATAATCAAGCCCCATATCCTTCTCTGTCAACGCCTTGTCCAGAGCCTCTGCCTGGGCAAGAGAACGGGGGAATCCGTCTAACAGCCAGCCTTTCTCCTTGGATTTTCCCAGAGTTTCAAGAACCATGGGGATGGTGATCTCATCAGGAACCAGGTCGCCGCTGTCAATATATTCTTTGGCTTTTTTACCAAGCTCAGTGCCGCCTTTTATATGTTCACGAAAAATAGCCCCGGACTCAATGTGATCCAGACCATATTTTTCCTTGACGATAGCACCCTGGGTGCCTTTACCACTGCCATTAGGTCCAAAAGCAAGAATGTTCATAAACTTGTTCTCCGTGTCTTGAAGTTTAAGCGGTTCCCGGTTGCCGGCACATTTACTATCTTTACCGACAACCTGTTGATTTGTAATAGATAATTATAACAAAACTGAATGACCTCTCATTTATGACAAGTTAATATAGCACTGCTTTTTTTCTTTTGCCATGAAAAAATAATCAGCTGGCAGGAGACAGGGTACAGGTGACACTGGATATTCGGCATAATAAGCCTAAGCGTGTATAGGTGTAAATAGTGCGTGGGGGCGTTACACCGCTTAAGCGGTGTAACGAGGACAGGACA
>CAZEMY010000101.1:0-8218 GCA_964513405.1 uncultured Desulfobulbaceae bacterium | reverse complement strand
TTAACTCCAGCACATACAATATGTAGTGGTCACTCGTTATCAATTGGGTCAAGGTCAGACTCTCAGCACTTGCAGTGGGGGGCAGATCGGGGAAATTTTTCTTCCATAATCCGCTACACTACATGTAGTGGGTGCTGGAGTCAAGTGCATACCCCAGTTACACAATACGACCTAACTCGCCAGGCAAAGTGTAAATGTTATTTCGTAACGACTCCTTAGTTAATTGCCCTTCCTTGCTCTTTCATTAGATAAGCAAAAGTCAATCACTTCTCTGTAATCAAGACCGGTTCCGCCAAAAATATCCAGGGAAGAACCAACAGTTACATCGATTTTTCCCTGCCCGAGCTCTTTAACTATGGCAAGGTCATCGAGTGAAGATACGCCGCCGGCATAGGTAATGGGAATTATTGGCGAGAATTTTCCTATTAAATCAATCAAATAACGGTCAACCCCCATGCACTTTCCCTCGACATCCACCGCATGGATGAGAAATTCCGCACAATAGTTGGATAATTCAGTTAGAATTTGCCTGGTTATGCTTAAATCTGTAAAGTTCTGCCAGCGATCCGTAACCACAAAATAGTTATCATTTTTTTTTCGGCAACTTAAGTCAAGAACTAATCTCTCCCTCCCGACCCTGCTGATTAACAGTTGGAGACGCTCTTCGTTTAATATACCGTCATGAAAAACGAAGGATGTAACGATAACATGGGATGCTCCGGCTTCCAACCAGATTTCTGCGTTATCTGCCGTAATCCCTCCACCAATCTGCATGCCGCCCGGCCAACCGGAAAGGGCATCAACAGCACTGGTTTCGTTGCCGGGACCAAGCATTATAATATGCCCGCCGGTTAAATTATCATGCCTATACATCCGGCTGTAATACGAAGGAGGATAAGAAGAAGAGAAGTTCGTCCGGGGCGTACCTGGTTCACAGTCAGAGAGAGTCGAACCGACAATCTGTTTAACCTGGCCACCATGCAGGTCTATACAGGGACGAAAATGCATTGGCAAGAGAGGGGAAAGAAATTATCCGCCACCCATCAGCTATTTAATTTAAAATCAATGTTTATAGGCTGGTGAGTGGCGGAGGATGGGAGAAGGGACAATCAGGCTCCCACATCTTAAAAAAGGCGATTTATCCTTCTTTTACCATCATAGTTGAAGGGTCAAGCTTGAGCGAAGCACTGGGGGTTGCACCACCACCATCGTCGCTGTTTCGGATAATCTCAAGGTCAATGGTTGCATCGGATTCCGGTTTTAGAATAACTACGGTGTCAAACAGATCATCCACTTCATGGCATGGTGCAGGGACACCGGTGGGAGAAACGCGGGAATCTCCCCGGTGGCTGATTGCAGAAAACCAGGCCTGCAAGCTCATGCTCTCTATAAATTCTTTTAAATCATCAATAGCTGAGCGATCAGCATTTTCAAAATCAAATCCATCAACTACGAGACAGTTTGGTTTAAAAATATCTTGCAGAATCAAGTCACTTAATCGTTCTTCCAGGCGGGCTCTGTTAAAGGTATCCGCCTGGAAAGTCATAATCATCCTATGGCGGTTGACCATTTCAATCAGTTCATGGGGATGGGTAACCGCATGTTCTTCAAGTATGCTCTGGATGATGTCATTATACCATATTCTGTTTTTCTCAATGGATTCGCCAATACTGACATGAACAACCCGGTTGCCACGGAGAATGGAGTCAAGTGCTATCTGTACTAAAAGAGCGGTTTTTCCCAGCCCTGCCCGAGCCATAACCAAACCTATCTTCCTGCTGCCGCAGCCAAGGTTTAAAGCCCGTAGCGGATTTTGATTAGCCAGTGATTCATATACCATTTATTATGCCTCTTAAATCGTTAGTTTCGTATAAATTAGAGGTAGAGACAAGGTGTACCTTATCTCTTAATTAGTCTGTCAGGAGCTTTTTTTCTGATCCTGATATAATTTGATCAGCTCTTCAGCTACGCTTTTGGGAACCTGCTTGTAAGTTGCAAACTCCATGGTAAATTCTGCCTTGCCCTGGGTGAGAGAACGAAGGGTAGTTGAGTAACCGAACATCTCGGAAAGAGGCATCTCAGCTTCTACCACAGTGTAGCTACCTTCTTCAGATGTGCCGACAATCATGCCGCGGCGTTGATTCAGGCTGCCCATAACCGACCCCTGAAATTCAGAGGGTCCTTCAACGGCAACTTTCATTATTGGCTCCATGATAACCGGACCGGCACTGGCGTAACCCTTTTTGAACGCTCCTTTTGCCGCCTGTTGAAAAGCCATGTCGGATGAGTCAACTGCATGGAAACTGCCATCATTAATCATCATCTGGATGCCGGTGATCGGTGCTCCGATCAGGGTTCCCTTCTTCATGGAAGCCTGGAATCCTTTATCACAGGATGGTATATATTCCCGCGGAATAGAACCGCCTACAATCTTGTCAATAAATTTGTATTCTTCATCTTCAAGAGGTTCCATATGGCCGGCAACCCTGCCAAACTGCCCGGAACCACCGGTTTGTTTTTTATGGGTATGGTCAAAGTCAGCCCGCTGGGTGATGGTTTCCCGATATGCCACCTGGGGGGCTCCCACTTCAACTACGGCCTCATATTCCCGTTTCATTCTCTCGATATAAACTTCAAGGTGAAGCTCGCCCATACCGGAAATAATCGTTTCATTGGTCTCATGGTCGACAAAGGTTTTGAAGGTGGGGTCTTCCTTGGTGAACCTGTTTAAGGCTTTGGACATATTGCCCTGTGCCTTGTTATCCACCGGGCTGATAGCCAGGGAAATTACCGGGGCAGGCACATGCATGGAGGTCATTGACCAGTTTTTTTTGCCACCGCAAAAAGTATCGCCGGAAGCACAGTCAACCCCGAACAGGGCAACGATATCACCGGAACCGGCCTCTTCAATCTCTTCCATCTCGTTGGCATGCATGCGGACAAGTCGTCCAACCTTAACCTTTTTGCCGGTTCTGGTGTTAATTATGGACTCACCCTTGCGGACGGTTCCCTGATAGGTACGAATATAGGTCAACTGCCCATATTGACCATCCTCAAGCTTAAAGGCCAGAGCGACGAGGTCGTCATCAGGGTTATTCGAAACGATAACTTCCGTCTCATCGTTATCAATATCAAGAGCAATATTCTCAACTTCAAGAGGAGAGGGAAGGTAGTGGCTAACCGCATCAAGAAGAGACTGAACCCCCTTATTTTTATAGGCGGAGCCAATCATGACCGGAGCAAGCTTCAAACTGAGGGTGCCTTTGCGGATGGCATCCCGAACCAGCTCTTCGGAAATCTCTTCTTCCTCCAGCATTACTTCCATCAGCTCATCGGAAAACATGGAAACTGCATCAAGCATCTCTTCCCGTTTTTCCTCAGCCACCTCCTGCAATTCTGCAGGAATATCTTCATACCTGATATCGTCCCCCTGCTCGCCGTCAAAGTAAACAGCTTTCATGGAAACCAGGTCAACTACTCCCTGAAGATCGCTCTCAAGACCAATGGGGATCTGGATCATAACTGCATTGAGGTTCAACTTGTCCCGTAACTGTTTAACGACCCTCTCAGGATTGGCTCCGGTGCGGTCACATTTGTTGATGAAGGCAATGCGGGGAACATTATAGCGGGTCATCTGCCGATCAACGGTGATTGACTGCGACTGAACTCCACCCACCGAGCAAAGAATAAGAATAGCACCATCCAGAACTCGCAAAGCCCGCTCAACCTCAACGGTAAAATCAACATGGCCGGGGGTGTCAATGATGTTTATATCAGTTCCCTGCCAGTTGCAGAATGTTGCCGCCGACTGAATGGTTATGCCCCGCTCTTTCTCAAGCTCCATGGAATCCATGGTTGCCCCAACACCATCTTTACCGCGAACCTCGTGTATGGCGTGTATTTTCTGGGTATAATAGAGAATTCGTTCGGTCAGGGTTGTCTTGCCCGAATCAATATGGGCACTGATTCCAATGTTACGCATTTTATCAAGATCTTGTTTCATCCCGCATCCCTCAACTGCTGTTCGCTGATCATGGAGAAGATTAACAATTAGCAAACAGCATCTTCATTTAATAATCATTCAATTAAAACTAACGCCCCAAAGATTAACAGGGCAGAGAAAAGCCTGCAAATGAGAACTATTCCCATTGAAACTTTTTCCAAATATATATTATAAAAAATTAAAAGTTATGAAAACTACACCAATAATAAGTTCACAACAACAAAAAAAGGCATTCCGTTCATAAATGAACCAAATGCCTTTAATAACTGGTGCCGGGACCAGGATTTGAACCAGGGACACACGGATTTTCAGTCCGTTGCTCTACCGACTGAGCTATCCCGGCGTATTAACTGCGAAGAAGGTTATTTAACAAGCAAGCTATGGCTTGTCAATATTTTTTTCTATCTTTCTTCCGCAACCAGCTCGCCAAGATCAACCTGAAAATCATCAAGGGCGGTCCCTGTTTTCAGAGAAGGTCTTGCTATATGATAGCTTTTACTCCCCGCCACGGGGGGAGACGAGGCATCCAGATCAAGACCGTCAATCAGGAGGTCATCCAGGCCTGCTCTGGGCTCCGATGGAGCTCGTGTATCTGGATTTGCAAGATCAATGTCGACATTATCAGATATATCATGACCTGGGCTTTCTCCTTCAGGGGAGGCAAGGTCAGAAATGTCAATGTCCTTAAAACCAAGCCGTACATCTCTCATATCCTGATCTTCTTGTGAATTTTCTTCCACGCTTGTTGAATCGAAAGATATGGTTCCATCTATTGATTCATCTTCAGATAAGTCTATTTCTTCAATATCAGACTCATCTCCATCAAGCTCGAGTGAGAAACCCTGGTCATCTTCCTTGCCAAAATCAATTTCAATTTCCTCTATATCATGGTTTTCGTCCCCATCCATTGAGATTTCAACTATCGTTTCAGAATCTATGATTCCGTCCAGGTCAACAACATCATTGTCAGCAATACCCCTGCTTGAATCATTATTAAGGTCAAGGAAGAGCGGCGGCTGAGCTGCAAAAATAACCCCATCCAATTCTTCGATAATTTTTATAGGCTTACGGCATTTATTACAGATATCCTGATTGTCAAAAGAAATATAATTACACTTGGGACAACGCATAACAACCCTCGTTATATAAAGTTTTGTATCATATCACAGATGTTGAAAAACAATTTTTACCCATAGTGAACTGCTTATGAAAAAACAAATAACACATGGGTTATACAAGTGTAGTATCTCATATATCTTAAATGAAAATCAAGGTGGAAATTATAAAAAATAAATTAAGAGTATTTTTACTTAGGAAGGGGAGTTAAAGTCTCAGGTTATTTAATGTACATTCCTTATCTGTTGGCCAAATGGAAAACGGCCAGCGGATTATCTCCGCTGACCGTTTTCTATTTACATAACCACTTGTGAGCTTAAGCTTAGGCGTTACGGCGACACTGGCGAATGTAATCTTTAGCAAGGGAAGGATGTTCACTGACAACCTTACCGCCTTCTTCCCCCATTTCCTCAATCAGGAAATCCATCACCTGGGCATAAGTCATATCCTTCTTTAGAGTCTGAATCACTAGGTCTGAAAACTTTTGCTTGTCTTCCGTATTGGCATAGTAGCTTAATAGGCGATGCTCGTCGCCCTGCTCACTTTTCCCCTGCGATTTTTCAGGGACAGGCTTAACCTTCTCCTCTTTCCGGGGAGTTTCAGCAACAATGCGAACCTCTGCAAGGGCTTCTTTTAAAACCGCAACCTCGTCCTTAAGAGCAGCGACTTGCCCCTTGGTTGCGTCCAGCACCGCAACCTCGCTCCTAAGAGCAGCGATCTGCTCCTGTAACGGCTGAAGGTCAACCGGTGCCGGCATTTCCCTGTTTTCAAGACTTTCCAGTCGGGAAGGGATATCCCCAATGATATCATCCGGGCTTACAGATGCCACCTTATCGGCAACGACATCCACTTTTGCATGCAGTTCTTTCAAGCCGGCATCAGCTGCCCCTACGGCTTCTCTGATACTGCTGACTTCACTTGCCACCGTTTCCTTAACATGTTCCGCTGTAACGCTGCTGCTCTGGACAGTTTTCACCTGAGAATCCAGATCTTCTATCTTATTTGCAAGTTCTTCCCGAACAGAAACAACAGTAGCATCTGTTGCTCCAATCATCTCGCTTGTTACTGCCTTGATATCTTCCGGCGAAATAGTGCTGCCCTTAACAACCTGCAATTGCTTATTCAGGTCTTCCATTTTCTTTTCAAACTCTTCCCGAACAGCAACAACATCAGGACCAATTGACTCAATCGCCCCGGAAACTTCTTCCTGCATATCATCAACCAGCTCGGCAACCCCTGAAGCTATAGGGGATTTTTCCAACTCATCCGTCACTTTTTTACCACGGATGCATGGACAGAGATCCCTTGCCTGGTCAACCCATCCAAGCAGCTTTACCTGCAACGCTTCAAATTTTTTAATTGCACTTGCCTTGCCTTCATGTACAGCTACAGCCGCAAGGAAAAGAGCAATCAAGAACGCAAGGCAGACAATAATTCCAATGGTCAGAGCAATGGACAACTGAATAGTCCGAAAAATCATAACAATGAAAGCCCATATCCCCGCAAAAAAACCACCGGAGGAGAGCATCAGACCAATCAGGATTACAAGTGCGGCAAGCATAACAGTAGAGCTGACAAGCGGGTTGCGCAGATGACATTGCTTCATGAAAAACTTTCCTCCGTAACGATCTTTAAACCTGAAACATGCAGATCTCAGGCTTAATTAACATAAATAAATAAGAACTCTAAAAAACATGTCAATAAGCTCACATTGAGCGAAATGGTCTGAGAGCAGAGAATAAAGCCTGCAAACAAGAATTAATATCACAGAACCCTTGTTTTTTCGATAAAATAAAGTATAAACATGAAAAAATACAATATGAATCCCTATTCATTATTCTTATTTAGTGTATTTAACCGATGACGGCAAGAAAAAATGTTAAATAATATCTTTTCAAACATCACTCTTATCGGCATGGCCGGTGCCGGCAAATCAACTACAGGCAGGATTCTTGCAAGGTTCACCGGCAAATCGTTCCATGACAGCGACGAAATGATTGCCAGTCTGAGTGGAATGAGTCTCCAGGAATACCTTGATTTGGCCGGTCGTGAACAGTTTCTGAAAACAGAAGAACAGGTACTCTTGAGCATTGCCAATCAAAACAATGTCATAGGTACAGGGGGCAGTGCCATTTACAGCAAAGCCGGAATGGATTATCTCCAGTCAACCGGCCCGGTGATTCTTCTTGCCGTTTCTCTTGAAACGCTGCGGGGGAGAGTCACCAACATGGATAGCAGAGGGCTGGTCAGCGAAGAAGGACAAAACTTTACCGAACTGTTTGCCGAGCGACTCCCTCTTTACAAAAGCCGGGCTGACATTACGGTTGATGCTGATACTGGCACCCCGGAAGAAGTTGCCCGAAAAATTGCTGCAGCTTATGCAGGAGCTGTAAGAGTTCGTAAAGGATAAGAGTTCCCTTATCCCCTCCCCAACCCTCACTCAAGCAGCCCGCCAAAACCGGAAGATGAACCATTAACTGCCCGGTTAAAAACCAGTTTCCTGCCATCTTCAACAGCCTGACTGTAAGCACCCTCATGAAGCTGTACCCTGCTCCCGTTTGATTTTCCTAATTTCGGGTAATATCCGGATATAAACTCTTTAAGAGCAGCATCGCTCTGAATCACAAGGGAGCTGACGGTTGTATTTTTCCCTCTTTTACCAGGAGGATGATTTATATCCTCATTGCTCCCCATAGTTTCCGCCATCTTTGCAGTAAACCCTTCAACCACCCCGATAAAATAACTGTTCCTTGCCCGCACGCCGCCACCTTTAAATTTTTTCCGGTTGAGCTTCCAGAGGGAATCAAGAGTGCTGACAAGAAAAGAGTAGCAATATTCGCCAACAGCTACATTCTCCGGTCTGCCGAATAACTCTATCGTCCGCAGTTTGTGGTTTTTAACGGGGTCATAGGTTGATGACAAGACAATATCTACAAAAAAGTATTTCCGGAGCAAAGAGATAACATAACGCAGGTAAGTGGGCATCCGCTGTTTACCGGTATTGATAACAAGACGGGTAAAATTATCTTTATCTGCCCTCACCGCTTCCATGCTCAGGTTATGCTTCTCCAACAGCTCACCGGCCCGCTGCACGGCAAG
>CAZEMY010000100.1:0-8284 GCA_964513405.1 uncultured Desulfobulbaceae bacterium | reverse complement strand
AAAAGTAGCTGGTTTTGAGCAAATTTTACGAGGTCTGTCAAAGGGCTTTTTTTTTATTTATTTACAAGGGAAGATTATGGGACATCAGGAAAATGATGAGCAACGATCATATATCCGCCCGGTTACCGACGAGGCGATTTTCAAGGCAAGCAAGGAAATAGTTGTCAAATTCATAGAGACAGGGCGATTGTCTCCGGCAACATTTTCAGAGGTGTTCAGGCAGGTTTATTCAACCGTTAAGACAACGGTGCGGGGAGAAGATGAGCAGAATCGCCCGGCTTAACCCCAGCCTCAACAAAAAACCGGATAGCTGCCGCCATATTCATATCATGGGAATATGTGGCACTGGTATGGCTGCCCTTGCCGGGATGCTCAAAGAGTTGGGGTTGCGGGTAACCGGCTCGGACGAAAATGTGTATCCACCCATGTCAGATTTTCTTGAGAGTTGTCATATTCCCATCATGACCGGGTACAGGGCAGATAATCTCCAGCCCCGACCTGATCTTGTTGTGGTTGGCAATGTTATCCGTGCTGTCAACCTGGAAGCAATTGCCCTTGCTGATCTGCATATTCCCTACCTTTCCATGCCCCAGGCTCTGGCTCATTTTTCCCTTGCCGGGCATACTTCGCTTGTGGTTACCGGAACCCATGGTAAAACCACAACTTCATCCCTGCTTGCTACGGCTCTTGAGCATATTGGTGCTTCGCCCGGGTTTATGATTGGCGGTATTGTTGAGGCCTTTGCCAGTAATTTTCATGTTGGCGATGGCCAATATTTTGTTGTGGAAGGTGATGAATACGATACCGCTTTTTTCAACAAGGTGTCAAAGTTTCTCCATTACCAGCCCCGCCACGCCATCCTTACCTCCATAGAGTTTGATCACGCCGATATTTTTGCCGATATTGAGGAGATTAAAGAATCATTTACTGACTTTGTTTCCCTTATTGCGAAGGATGGTTCCCTGTTTGTCTGCACAGATGACCCGTTGGCAGCGGCGGTGGCTGATACTGCATCCTGTCCCGTTTTTTCCTACGGAACCGGGGCTAATTGCTTTTACCGGCTGGTTGATTTAAAGGTTCAAGGTTTGAGCAGCCAGTTTTCAGTATTGAAAGAGGGGCAATTGTTAGGCAGGTTCACCCTTGCCCTGCCGGGCTTGCATAATGGTCTTAATGGCACCGCAGTGGTCGGCATGCTGGATCAGTTTGGGTTTTCAAAAGAAGAAATTAAAAACGGCATAGCCTCTTTTACCGGGGTTAAGCGGCGGCAGCAGATTAGGGGTGAGGTCGGCGGCATCAAGGTTATTGATGACTTTGCCCACCATCCCACAGCGGTTAGAGAAACGATTAGGGCTCTACGACTGGGCTGGCCTACACAGAGACTTGTGGTTGTCTTTGAGCCGCGGACAAACTCCAGCCGCCGTTCTATTTTTCAGGACAGGTATGCAGAATCTTTTGCAGACGCAGATCTGGTGGTGGTCAGGGAGCATGTCCCCCTTGCCGATATTGCCCCTGAAGAGCAGTTTTCATCTACTCGACTTGTTCAGGAATTGCGTAACCAGAGGATTGATAGTCATTATTTCCCGAATACCGACACTATTCTTGATTTTATTTGTGGCGAGGCGAGAGAGGGAGATATTATAGCTATTTTTTCAAATGGCGGTTTTGATAATATTCATGAACGGCTGCTTAACAGGCTGCAGGTGACAGTGGGCAGGGGACAGGCGGTTTTTCCTCATTCCCCCGTTCTGCGTGGGAATGCAGGGTAATCGGGTTGACAGAAGTAAGGTATAAATGATGAGAGAATTATCCGTTCCCACGCTGGAGCGTGGGAACGAGGGTGTGCGGGAGGGTGACAGGGGACAGGGCGGGCGGTTTTTTTCTCTGCCGGGTGAAGTAAGGAAAACTATTGATAAGCATGGTTTGATAAAACCAGGGCCGGTTGTGGTTGGGGTGTCCGGCGGTTCCGATTCAATGGCACTTCTTCATATTCTTGCCGGGCTACAGCCTGTTCTGCAATGTCAGCCAGTTGCCGTATATGTAAATCATGGTTTGCGATTGGATGAGACAGGTGGAGAAATCGCATGTTTACAGCAAGTGGCAGAGCAACTTGATCTTCCGTTTCACAGCTTTGATGTCGATACCTGTGAACATATGCAAACCCATAAATCCTCCCTTGAGGCTGCTGCCCGGGAACTGCGTTACCGGATGCTGCGCAGGGCTGCTATTCAGGTTGGGGCAGAGACAATAGCAGTGGCCCATACCGCCGATGACCAAGTGGAAGAGTTTCTCCTGCGGATATTGCGGGGCAGTGGTCGCAGGGGGCTTGCCGGCATGAAATTTCGTCATGCTGATATTGTCCGCCCTCTGCTTGAGGTAAGTAAAAAACAGATTCTCACCTGGCTTGATGGACAAAAAATTAAATTCTGCCATGACTCTTCCAATGATGATTTAAGATTTCTTCGTAACCGGGTACGACACCGCCTCCTGCCATTGCTGGAAAAAGAGTTTGATTCCGGTGTCCGTCGGGCAATCCTGAAAACAGCGGGTAATTTGAGTGTTGATGAGGATTATCTTGAAATACAGACTCTGGCAGCCTGGGACGGGGTGATATCAATAGGCGGAGATGTTGATGATGACAGCGACAGGGGCAAGTTGTCCTGTCGTCTGAACCGGGGAGGATTTGCAGTCCTCCACCCATGTCTTAAACGACGGCTTGTCGAGCGGCTTCTCTGGCAGATGGGTTGTCCTGCCCGGCATGTCCATATCATGGCGGTTATAAAAGCTGTCGATTCTGGACAAAACGGCAGTGAACTCCATTTAAGCCGTGGTTTACGGGTCGTGGTTTCAAGAGATGCCCTGCATTTCTCCTATCCGCAGGGTATGGGGAACTGGCGGGGAAGTTTGCGGTGATTCTTTCTTCTCTCTCTCTACTCTTTTATAATCTGGTTAACTCTGGCACCTGAACTCCATAATTCATCTATCATATCATCTATGTTATCCCCCGCTACTTTAATGGTAAGGAGTTGATGTTTCTCGCTGTAGTTTTTATAAAGAGTGATAGCAGATAAATCCATTTCAAACTCGTTGCAGATTTCAATAATTGTGTAAACAGCCTCGCTATTTTTGTTTATCTGCATTTCTATGCGTGTACCCACCTCTTTTGCCCCGAGTGTTTCCGTAAAGGCATGAAAAATATCTGTTACGGTGATAATCCCCATTAGTTGAGCGTCTTCGACCACAGGCACCGCATTGATTTTAAATCTACGCATGGCAATGGCCACCTTCTCCAGAGGGTCCATGGGGGTGGCTGTGAACGGAGTAGTACTCATTATAGCTGAGATTTTTACCTGAGCGGCAATAATTCTGCCTTCCGCTGTGAGGGAAGAATCAAGGGCGGATGGCAGGGCTTTGTTGATGTCATTTCGGTTTACAATTCCGACAAGAGTTTTCCCGTCAACCACAGGGAGATGCCTGAAACTATTCTGGTCAAATATTTCCTTTACCTCGGCAATTGTTGCCTCTTTATCTATGCTGGTTATATCCTTTTGCATCCATAAAGATGTTAACATGGGTTTCCCCTATAAGTTTTTGTTTATTAAGATATTGTCTTTGTTTAAAGAAAAACAAATGGACCTGTGGTTCTTTTTCAAGTTTATGGTGGTGTTGCCGATTTGCAGTTCTGTTCCCTGAAATATCGTACCGAGAAAAGTTATGGAAATCCTGCTTATATAATGTTTGCAGATGATATCATCTAATGTGCCGGGAGAAGTCCCGGGAATAAGGTTCAGGCTCTCCATGCTCTGGTATAAGGTTAAAATTTTTTCTTCCAGGGATTTTTGTTTTTTTCTTTTTCGATTCTCTCCGTATCGTTGGAAAAATGACAGCCGTTTCTGTTCAAGTTCACGGAGCTTTGAGAGCATTTTTAAGTGGCGGAGATAGCGGCCCGGGGCAACGCCAGCGGCGATTAATGTGTTTGAGGAATGTGGAGAACCCGCATTGCCAACGCTTATACTTTCTGCACCCATCAGTACGCCGGCCATTATTTGGCTGGATTCATGAGCATGTATTTCCCCATCTGCCATGATTTTGCTGTAATAGGCCTGTTTCCTTATAATTACCTTGCCTGTTGCCCTGAGCCGTCCATACTCCATAAATTTGAAATCAGCATCTCCCTTGACATTTACAGAGCATTTTCTACCGGTTATGCCGCCTTTGACTATAAGATTGCCTCCACACTCGATGGCTGCATTGTTAATATTGCCGTGGATAAGCAGGTCGCCGCGGCAGGTTACCTTAAACCCGGGCAGCACAGAGCCACTTATTTCAAGTGCCCCATGGGACTCGATATTACCGGTATTGTAATCAATGTCACCGGAGATACTTTGCTTGTCACAGACTTTTATGGAGGTGTCGGTAACCGATGAGAGCGTACCCTCGTAGCTGGCACAGATCAAGCCGCTCTTTTCATCTAAAGTCACACCGTCAGAGCTGGAGAGAGAAATCTTTTTCCCCGGTATTTGAGGAATTTTATCACCGGTAACGGTTATGCCCGGTGTGCCGCTGGTCGGGGGAACCAGAGTGGCAATATCCTTGCCTTTGTCTATTCCCATAAACATCTTTCGTTCCCGAAAGTCAATTTTCCCGTTTTTCATAAGTTTGCCGGGCAGCGGCCCTGTATCAAAGGCAAATCTTAAAAAACTGTCCCTGCCGTTCAAGGGCATAAGTCCCCTCGCAACGGTCTTGCTGACAGGATAAATACTTTCTTCAAGGCAGGATTTAAGGAGAGACTCTAGCTGCTTATGGGAGTGGCCAAATACGACTTGCCCGGCAATAAGCATTTCAGAGAGGGTAACTGCACTCAGTTTGGGAAAATCAGAACCGGGGGGGTAGAAATTAATTGTTGCTTCCATTTTGTCATCTGCAAGAGAGACTAAAGGAAGCATGCTGACAGTTATGGTCTCGCATCCCTTGTTTGTCTTGCTGGCAATCAGGGGATATCCATCTGTTTCTGCGATAATTGTGGTTTTATCCGGGGAGATGCCGGTATATTCACCGGCTTCCAGCTTGACAGATACGGGGGGAAAAGTTTTTTTTTCAGACTCTTGCAAACAGACAAGTTTTGTGCCTTTCTGCATCAACTCAATAGTCTGGAAGGGAAGATTGTCCCTGCCGATAAGTGTTTCGCTGCGAAAGAGAACCTTTGCAGTCAGGTTTGGGGTGGATTCTTCCTCGTCATCACTCATTATCTTTTTCCGTAAACATTCGGGTTGGTGCTAAATCAGCTGAAAACCATGAACCATTAAATATTTGAAAATGGGGTGATATTCGCACATTTATATTTTTCTGTAACTATTCAGAAAGGGCAGCAAATTACACCCTGAACAGTTACCTTTTTCTTAACACCCTTTTATCATCAATACGGATGGTCAGTTTAATCTTGTCAAAATATTCGAGCAGAGGAATGGAGAATTTGCGGCTTAAGCCCGTCATATTCTTGAATCCGGGTGCGTCAATTTCGCCTTCTCTTTTTATAAAATCAATCAAATCTGCTTGTAGAGGTTTAAGAGGTTCCCGGTGAAAGTATAATGACTCGTTAATTTTTATCAGTTCATCTGTTTGGCTAAGCAACTCTATAATCTGTTTGACTTTTGTTTCCGGTAATTCTTTAAATTCAAGGATGACATCTTTGAGATTGGCAGGCTTAAGCCCGGCTTTCAGGTAAAGCCCGGCGATTTTTTTTTGCAGATCCTCTTCATCAATCTGAAGCGTTACTCTATGCTCAGCCAGCCTTATCTCCGCATCATCCTGGGCAATCTCTCCTTTTTTCAGCAACAGGTTCATGGCGAAATTGAATAACCTTGTATCAACCTTTGCTCTTAAGAGGGGGCGGAGTTCCTCTTTTATTAAACCATTTTTAAGAGGATTTTCCCGGTGATATATTTCAAGTTTATTTAAAATGTCTGAATTTAACTCTTTTAGAACGGTAGCTGCGACAAATCGTTGCCTTTCCGATTCGACAACCACTATTTTGCCGGTGGAAATCGGCGGTTGGAGAAATTTTTTGAGTTTTTTGCCGAAAATACCGAGACGACTGGCAAGCTGGTCTGCGGTTATGCCCTTTGTTGTGCTTTCTGTAAGGAATAGCAGCATCTTTTCTTCTTCTGTTCCTTCCTTATAGATTGCAAATGTCTTCTTATTTTTTTCTTTATCCTTTTCTAAGGTGCGTTTGCGTTTTTTGGGGGCGTTGTTAAGGATGGTTCCACCGCCGATGGTGGTAACGGGCGAATAACTGCGGATAATAAAGCGGTCACCCGGCCAGACCGCCACCGGATGCTGGAGAACAAGCTGGATATGGGCATCTTCACCGGATTCTATCTTGTCTGTCTCCATAAGAATGACCCTGGCAAGGATCTCCCTTGTGCCCACATGAACTCTTACTGCGGTTCTGTTCTTGAGCGGTTTGCCGCTGCTGGCAAGGTAATGCAGTTCCCCGTCCAAACGGGTGGACGGTGACATTGAATCGGGGGTTGCCGCCATATCGCCACGGTTTATGTCCTCTTTTTCAATCCCCTGGAGGTTGATGGCGGTTCTGTGACCTGCTTCGACTATATCCACTTCTTTGCCATGCACCTGGATGCCACGGATCCTTGCCGTTAAACCGCCGGGATAGAATGTCATCTCATCACCTGTTCCAATTCTGCCGGACAGTGAGGTGCCGGTTATGACCGTGCCAAACCCTTTCATGGAAAAAACCCGGTCAACCGCCAGGCGAAACGGACCGAACTCTTCCTGAAAATTAATTGCCCGCACTTTTTTATCCAGGGCCTGTTTTATCTCGTCAATCCCTTCGCCAGTGGTTGATGATACTTTTAAAACTGGTGCTTCTTCAAGAAAACTGTCCTTGAAAAACTCCCTGACCTCTTCTTCAACCATTTCCAACCAATCGTTATCCACCATGTCTTTTTTGGTGAGAATGATCAGGCCGTCTCTTACCCCTATGAGCTTGCATATATTAAAATGCTCTATGGTCTGGGGCATGATTCCCTCGTCTGCGGCGATGATAAAGGCAACCATATCCATACCGGCAGCACCGGCAACCATGTTGCGGATAAACTTTTCATGACCGGGAACATCGACAATCCCGAGACGATGCCCGCAGGGAAGATCAAGATGGGCAAAACCAAGTTCGATGGTGATGCCTCTGGCCTTCTCCTCTTTGAGTCGATCTGTTTCAATGCCGGTTAATGCCCGGATAAGTGAAGTCTTGCCATGGTCAACATGGCCGGCAGTACCAAGGATTATTTCACGCATTTTTGGGCTAAGTTTTTTTGTTTATGGCGGATATCAGAAGCCAGAAATCAGAAGCCAGAAGACAGAATAGTCAGCAGCCAAAGGCTGGTTTAAACTATACTTAACTGGTAACTACTCACGGGGTAAGCAACTTAATTTCGCAAACCACCGAATTTGTAACTGCTTATATCTTTTCTCTTATGCTGTCCCCCCTGTTAAAAGCAGGGATTGGTTTTGGATTCCCGGTCGATGGTTGACTGAAGACCGCCATAGCCATGTCCCGGCCAGACAACGGTTTCCGGTGGCAGGGTCATAAGTTTTTCCCTGATTGAATTTTGGAGCTGCGAAGTTGATCCGCCGGGGAAATCGCTGCGCCCCACCGCCCCGACAAAGAGGGTGTCGCCGGTGAAACAGTTACCTGGGCTGTACAGGCAGATACCTCCGGGAGTGTGACCGGGGGTATGGATAACTTTAAGGGAAACTTCGCCGAAATCTATGCTGTCGCCATCTTCAACGAGAATGTCCGCCGGCGGGGACGCATCAAGACCAAGCATGGAAAAATAATTACGGACTTTTGGTTGACTGAAAAACTCTGATTCATCGCGGTGCATTACTATTTTTGCACGGGTAGCTTCCTGTACCGGGCGGTTGGCACAGACATGATCAGGATGAGAGTGGGTGGCAATTATGTATTCTACGCATAGCTTGTTGTCACGGCAAAAGGAAAGTATTTTATTTTCGTTGCCACCGGGGTCGATGACCGCTGCCTTATCTGTCTTTTTGCAGGAAACTATATAACAGCATACTTCCATTGTCCCGACGATAAGTTGTTGTATCTGCATCTTTTATTTTTCTGTCTGTTTTTTATTTTCTGTTTTCAAATGCTTCTTTGGGAATTCCTGCCTGTCTGATAATAGACATCAGTGTCTCTCTTTTTAACTTAGGAGTCGTTACGAAATAACATTTACACTTTGCCTGGCGAGTTAGGTCGTAT
>CAZEMY010000099.1:0-8301 GCA_964513405.1 uncultured Desulfobulbaceae bacterium | reverse complement strand
CTGTTTGAGAAGATGGCTGAACAGGAAATGCAGGAGTTGCGGGTGGTTCTCCGTGCCGATGTTCAGGGTACTCTTCAGGCCTTTGGCCAGACTGCCGAGAAACTCTCAACCGATGTTATCAGGGTAAGGGTTCTCCATGAGGGGACTGGTTCAATTACCGAGAATGATATCCATCTTGCCGCAGCTTCCGATGCGATTATAATTGGTTTTAATGTTCGCCCGTCGGTCAAGGTCAAGGATCTTTCCGAGCAGGAAGGGGTTGATGTCCGCTCCTACGATGTTATATATCATGCCCTTGAAGATATTGAGAAGGCCATGCTCGGAATGCTTGCCCCAACCTTTGAAGAGCGGGTAATCGGTACTGCTGAGGTCAGGGAAACCTTTCATGTCCCCAAAATCGGTACCATTGCCGGCTGTGCAGTTATTGACGGCAAGATTGAAAGGAATGTCGGGGTTAGGGTGCTTCGTGACGGGGTAGTCATGTACACGGGCAAAATAAGTTCCCTGAGAAGGTTTAAGGATGATGTCAAGGAAGTTCTTACCGGTTACGAGTGCGGTATAGGTGTGGAGAATTTCAACGATATTAAAGTCGCTGACACCCTTGAAGCATTTGTAATGGATGAAGTTGCTGCTTCGTTATGATGTAAGCGTATAAATAAAAAAGGAAAAACTACTCTCGTCCCCGTGTTCTGCGTGGGGACGCATAAAGGAAAAAATGGAGTTTGATTTTACCCTTCTTGGCTTGGGAAAGCCGCAATCATCGCGGCCCAAGCGGGTTGCCGAAGCCATAAAAAACGAACTGTCTGTTCTTCTCTTGAGAGAAGTGGCTGATCCCCGCCTTGCCGGGGTCAGTTTTTCTCAGGTGGTGTTGTCACCTGATATGAAGCAGGCAAAAGTTTACTTTGTCATGGCACTCGGTGAAAAACCAGGTCATGCCATAAAGGCCTTGAAGAAGGCACGGGGTTTCTTCCGCAGTCGCCTGGCAAAGGCTCTTGATCTTCGCTGTACTCCTGCTCTGGTTTTTTATTTTGATAAAGTCAATGAAGAGGTGCAACGGATAGATGATCTTCTTCGTGAAATAGGAGTAGAGCAAAAGAAAGATGACAGTCGGGATTAAGGGAATCTCCGCCACTCTCATGGAAGCAGAAGCGGTTGTCCTTTCTGCTCATGTCAAACCTGACGGTGATGCTCTGGGTTCCATGCTTGGTCTTGCGATAGTTCTTAGGGGGGCGGGTAAAAAAGTTGTCTGCTATCTTGAAGATACTGTGCCTAAAAGTTATCTGTTCCTGCCGGGTGCAGGAGATATTGTTGACTCAGCGGCTGAGGTTGAGCGGGAAATATCAGATTATCAGCGGGTTGTATCTGTTGCCCTTGATTGCGGAGATGTTGGTCGATTGGGGAAGTGCTGGTTGCTGCTTGCCCGGATTCGTCCCCTCTGTGTTATTGACCATCATCGGGGGAATAGAGGTTTTGGCGATGTAAACTGGGTTGATCCGGATCGCTGCTCAACGGCTGAGATGGTCTGTGATCTTGTGGAAATGATGGGGCTTGATTTTTCATCGTCATCGGCAACCTGTCTTTACACGGGTATAATCACTGATACCGGTTCTTTTCGTTATGCTTCCACTACCAGCCATACCCATCAGCTTGCAGCCCGCCTTATTGACTGCGGTGCCAGTCCAGGTGAAATAAACGCGAAGCTCTATGATAATTATTCACTTGGCAGGTTGCGGCTCATGCAGATGGTTCTGGCAACTCTTGAACTATTTGCCGATGAGCAGATAGCTGTGATCCGGGTCACTAAGGAGATGCTGGCAGAGACTGATACCGGTATTGAAGATACGGAGATGTTTATCAATATACCACGGGCAGTTGCCAGTGTCCAGGTGGCAGTTTTTATTAAGGAAGGCAAAAACTCTGTCTCAGTCAGTCTTCGCTCCCGCGGACATTGTGATGTGGCAAAAATTTCTGCCTGTTTTGGCGGCGGCGGTCACACCATGGCCAGTGGATTTCTTGTTAAGGACAGGGGGTTGGACGCAGTCTGGGCAAGATTGCTGCCGGTCATTATACAGCGGTTGGACGGTTGAAAAATAAGAACATGGTATCTGATTTAAAGTAATGGCAAAAAAATGGGAGTCGGTTTTAATTGATGGTCAGCCGTTTACAGCGGGTGTGGTTTTGGTTGATAAGCCGGTGGGGCCTTCATCGTTTGCCATAGTTAATAAGATAAGAAAATTGTTAGGGGTTAAAAAAGTTGGCCACGCTGGCACCCTTGACCCGTTTGCTTCCGGGCTGTTGATTATCTGTGCCGGTCGGGCAGCAACCAGAAATATTGATGGTTTTATGGCAGGCACCAAGACTTATCTTGCCACAATCCAGCTTGGGGTTGAAACTCTTACTTTAGATACCGAGGGTGAAATTGTGAAAACTGCTCCAGTTCCGGAATTGAGCAGTGATGACATTGATAGTTGCCTGAATGAATTTACCGGAGAGCTGATGCAGGCTCCGCCCCCGTTTTCAGCCGTAAAGCATAAGGGAAAACCCCTCTATCATTATGCCCGTCAGGGAATAATGATACAAAAACCCGCCAGAGCAGTTAAAATTTACAAAATTTCCTGCATAGGGTATGATTCACTTAACCATCGCATAGATATTACTGTGCAGTGTAGTCGAGGCACTTATATCCGTGTTCTTGCCGCTGATATTGGTGAAAAGCTGGGGAGTTGCGGGCATCTTATTGCTCTTCGCAGAACCGGTAGTGGTGAGTTTTCTGTGGATGACAGCTTAGATGGCAAGTTTCTCGATGGAGACAATGGACTTGAGTTGCTTCTTGACAAGATGTCGTTCGTTTCAGGTGACAAGTAACAGCCCATCGGAAGACCTCTTGTTCCCACGCAGAACTTGGGAACAAGAGATTGTGATTGTAGTTTGATTTGTTTTTATAGAAAATATTGATCATGTAGTTTTTGTTTTCAGGTATGTTCGGGAAGAAGGATTCAGGTCAGAGGCGGATAGTGACTTTTTAGTTTCTGTCCCCTGCACCCCTGTCTCCTGTAACCTGTCACCTGATCCCTGTTTCCCGGTACCGTTCCTCCGGTTCGGAAAGATAAGAAACAGGTTTAATCCAGACTCCAGCAGAGGCTGAGGATTTTTTGTTTTTAAAAGGCTTCACTGGCAGCAGAAGGACTAATTTATTGGAGATTTGCAATGGCACAAACAGCAGAGAAAACGAAAGAAATTATTGAAAAATTTAAAACCCATGATACCGACACCGGTTCCTGTGAAGTGCAGATTGCCCTTATCACAGAGCGGATATCGTATCTGACCGATCACTTTAAACAGCATGGCAAAGACCATCATTCCAGGCGTGGTCTGCTTAAACTTGTTGGGCAACGACGGAGTCTTTTGCGTTATCTGCAGAAAAAAGATGTTATGAAATACCGTACTCTTATTAAGGATCTTGGTATTCGAAAGTAATCAGGTTACAGGCTATACAGGAGACAGGAGACAGGTAAGCTCTTTTGGGATGTTATGGATAGAGCTGATTTGTTTTCTGTTATTTTTGGTTGTGTTTATGCAAAGTTCGGCTCGGAGCCGATACAGGAGTTTATATGTACAAGAAAGTTGAGACTGATATCGGCGTCCGGAGCATGGTATTTGAGACCGGGAAAATAGCGAAGCAGGCCAGCGGTTCCGTTGTGGTCAGCAGTGGTGATACCGTGGTTCTGGTGACTGTTGTTGGCGAAAAGAAAGAAAAAAACATGGGTTTTCTGCCTCTTACCATTGAGTATCAGGAACGGATGTATGCTGCCGGGCGGATACCGGGCAGTTATTTTCGTCGTGAAATCGGCAGACCCAGCGAGAAAGAAGTCTTGACTTGCCGTTTGATTGACAGGCCACTGCGACCTTTGTTTCCAGAAGGTTATATGAGTGAGACCCAGGTCATTATTACCGTTTTGTCGGCCGATAAGGGAATTGATCCTGATATCCTTGCCATGAATGGAGCCTCTGCCGCCCTGATGATATCGGATATTCCCTGGGCGGGCCCAATTTCTGCTGCCAGGGTAGCTTATGTGGATGGCTCATATATCCTTAATCCCACTAAAAGCCAGTTGACCAAGTCTCCCATGAATCTGATTGTTTCCGGGACCAGGGATGCTGTGGTCATGGTGGAGGGTAAGACCGGCGAACTGGAAGAGGATGTGATTCTTGAGGCAATCTTTTTTGCTCATGAAGGTATCCAGCCTCTTATTGACTTGCAGTATGAGTTGCAGAAAGAAGTTGGCAAAACCAAAAGGGAAGTCGTTGCCCCGCAGGTAAATGAAGCCCTGCAAAAAAGAGTTGCAGAGGTAGCAGCGGCAGGTATGGAAGAAGTTATAGCCATTGCCGGCAAAATGGAGCGGGCAGAGCGGTACAGCAATCTCAAGGCAGAGGTAGTTTCTGCCCTTGATGAAGGCGAATATGAGAGTGAAGGAGAAGTTTTAGATTTGCTTTCTGCCTTTAAGAAGAAGGTTATGCGGGCGATGATCGTCGATAAAGGTGAGCGACTTGATGGTCGTGGCTTTGAGGAGGTCAGGCCGATCAGTTGTGAAGTCGGCGTTCTGCCCATGGCTCATGGTTCGGCACTTTTTACCCGTGGCGAAACCCAGTCTCTTGTGGTCACTACCCTTGGCAGTGAGCGGGATGAACAGCATCTTGAAGGTCTTAGCGGTGATGTGTACCGTCGTTTTCTGGTTCATTATAATTTCCCGCCTTTTTGTGTGGGAGAGGTCAAGTTTATGCGTGGCCCGAGCCGCAGGGATATCGGTCATGGTACTTTGGCAAGAAGAGGTCTTGAGACAGTTCTTCCTGATGCGGAAGAGTTTCCTTACACCATGCGGGTGGTCTCTGAAATCCTTGAATCAAATGGTTCTTCTTCCATGGCAACGGTTTGCGGGGGGTCTTTGTCCCTTATGGATGCGGGTGTACCCCTTGAAAGACCTGTTTCCGGGGTTGCCATGGGCCTTATAAAGGAAGGTGACAAGGTTGTGGTATTAACCGACATCCTCGGCGATGAAGATCATCTTGGTGATATGGATTTTAAGATTGTGGGAACCAGTAAAGGTATAAGTTCCCTGCAGATGGATATTAAGATTGACGGCGTTGATCGGGAGATCATGTCTAAGGCTCTTGCCCAGGCAAAAGATGGTCGTTTTCATATTCTTGAAAAAATGGAAGAGGCGATTGGTGTTGCGAGAGATAATGTTGCCGAACATGCTCCAAAATATATTACAATCAAGATTAATCCCGATAAGATCAGGGATATCATTGGTCCGGGCGGTAAGGTTATCCGGGAGATGAGTGCTGAGTTTGAATCAAAGATTGATGTTGATGATGACGGAACCGTCAAGATATTCAGTCCCAGTGCGGAACAGGGTAAAGGGCTGCTTGAGCGGGTTGAGGGTATGACCGCTGTGCCTGAAATAGGAAAAATTTATGAAGGTGAAGTTAAAACCATCAAGGATTTTGGAGCTTTTGTCCAGATTATGCCGGGAACAGACGGGATGGTTCATATCTCAGAGCTTAAAAACGAGCGGGTCAATAAAGTAACGGATGTTCTCAAGGAAGGTGACATAATCAAGGTCAAGGTTCTTGATGTGGATTCACGGGGACGAATTCGTTTGAGTCGTAAAGCTGCTCTTGGGGAAGGTGAAGAGTAAAATTATTTTTTCAACGCAAACAGCTTTGTAGCAGTAATAAAAGCCGGAATCCTTACTTGGGATTCCGGCTTTTTATTTTTGGAGGTAACATGGATATAAAAAAGGTAACGGTTGAGTTTTGCTGGCTTGACTCTGGCCAATGCCGGGATGATATTGAAGCACCTGCTTATAAAACTCCTCTTGCTGCCGGCATGGATATCTGTGCCGCTGTTACAGAGCCTTTAACAATATCTCCGGGGGATATTGTCCTTGTCCCAACCGCTCTTGGAGTTGCCCTGCCAGCCGGATATGAAATGCAGGTTCGTCCCCGTTCCGGTCTTGCCGTAAAGCATGGGGTTACGGTCGTAAATTCTCCCGGTACCATTGATGCCGACTATCGGGGGGAAATCAAAATTACCCTGATTAATCTCGGTAAGCAACCATTCACAGTGAACAGGGGTGACAGGATAGCTCAGCTCGTGGTGGCTCCCGTATGTAAGGCTGTGTTCATCGAGGTGAAAAAACTTGGAAAAACAGATCGGGGTACTGGTGGCTTTGGTCACACCGGGGTATGAATGTCTCTAAATTTTAAGGCTTGTTAAATTGTTAAGTATGCCGGCAAGTATAATTCCCTGAGGGAAAGGGGACGGAACTATTTTTTGACATTGATAGCGGTTGCTGGCAACAGCGATTAATGGTATTAATACCTATCTATGTACAGACAAGCTCGAATAAATTGTCCTCACACCATACATTCAACGGGTCCACTTTAGACCTTTGCCTGATATGAGAGACAAAAAAGAGGGTTGGACCTTTATTGCCTGGATTGCAGGAAATTATGCTGTTTTGGGAAAAATAGCAGTGCCATTTAATTTTAAACTCCAAACTAAACCAAAAAATCGTTAATGAATCTCTGTGTGCTGGGCGGTGGAAGTCGTGGCAACTGCACCTATATTGAAAGCGGGGATACCCGGATTTTGATTGATAATGGCTTTTCCGGCAAGGAAATAACTGCAAGGATGGCTGTTATTGACCGTCATCCTGAACAGTTGAGTGCAGTTATTGTTACCCACGAGCATAGCGATCATGTCAGCGGAGTGGGGGTACTGTCCCGTCGTTATAATCTTCCGGTTTACGCAAACCCTGCCACCCATAGGGCTGCGGCCGGCAAGGTGGGAAACCTCTCTGCTCTGGAGGAGTTTTCCACGGGAAGCAGGTTTGTTGTAAACAATCTGGAAGTTCATCCCTTTGCTATTTCCCATGATGCCGCCGAGCCGGTTGGTTTTGTAATTGATGACGGCAGACAACGGGTTGGTTATTGTACCGATACAGGCAAGGTGACCAAACTTATGGCTCATCTTCTCAGCCGCTGTCATGGGTTGGTTCTGGAATCCAACCATGATCCGCAGATGCTTATGGATGGGCCTTACCCATTCCCTCTTAAACAACGGGTCCAGTCTAATCTGGGTCATCTTTCAAATGGAGATGCCGCTTCTTTTGTAAGCGGGCTTGGCAACAGCAGCCTCCGCACCCTTATTCTTTCCCACTTGAGCGAAACCAATAATCATCCCCGGCTTGCCCGGACAGCGTTTGAGCATACCACCGCCGGTTTTTCGAAAAACATAGAGTTATCGCTTGCCTGCCAGGATTGTACCGGGGATTTGATTGATTTGGGTTAATACTTTTTGTCCGTTTTCGATGAGTCCCGGAACTCCCTGCAAGGGGGAAAACATGGGGGATCCGGTCTTTCTCCTTGACTTTTGGGCTACTTGCTCTAAGCCTTTTAAAGGCTATTCCGCTATGGAAGTATAAAGTTGGAAATAAGCAAATAAAGCTTGTGTATGGTCTTGTGTTTGTGTATCTTTAATAAAGACATACAAACACAGATAAACCATTTCTCATGAGGTAGACATGTGCAAGCCACTGGAAATTTAGTCCGAAAACAATATTTGATAACTCCACGCCAGATTAAAAAAATCAAACTCATTGCAGATAAACAAAAAACTTCCTCTGCCGAAGTCGTGCGTATGGCCATCGAAGCGTTTAACCCTGATATGCTAACAGAGATGGATGAATCTGAATTGTTTGATTTGGTATCTGCAAGAGTTAAAGAAGCAATCAGGGACACCCGGGAGACACGAAACCGCCTGAAGGTGACATTAGCCGCACTGGAAGGAGGGGAATAATGGCTGGGTGGAAGGAGTTGTTAATTGATGTTTTGAAGCTCACCGACGAGACCAAAAGTTTAAACCAAAATATAGATAAATTGCAATCTCATGTGGTCGATATTGATAAAAGGGTGGTACGCCTGGAGACTTTAGTTGAAGTAGCGAGATACAACGCTCCCCAGGGGAGAATAATTGATGAACCCAAATAGGTAACCCTAATTATTAAGGGTTACCACCTTGCCGACAGTGAAGTAAACCCTATCTCCTGCTGTCAATATCTGTTCTGAGCTGGTCTGGATCACCAGCTCGGTCTGGTCATATTTAATTACATAGTTTGTAATTGCTCCATGTGTATTGCTTCAGTCTTCTCACGTATTTCAAACTCTACCGCCTCTTTGTCAGATGTTTCTTTATCGTCGGATGCTGACTTGATCACGCATTGCTGCTCAAATACC
>CAZEMY010000098.1:0-8304 GCA_964513405.1 uncultured Desulfobulbaceae bacterium | reverse complement strand
TGGTCAGCAGCCAAAGGCTGATATAATTATTAAAACAAGCAAAACAAAATCTTCTATCTTCTGTCTTCTGGTTTCTGGCTTCTGGCTTCTGTCCTCTGTCTTCTGGAAACCCCCATCACAAAAACCTCCCGGCTTTCCTGTCGGGAACTCTCAGGCTTGACAATCTTGACACTGCCAAACATTTCTTTACACTCCCTGACAAAATCAGGGAAATCTTCGCCTTGAAAAACCTTGCAGTAAAGTGTCCCCTGGGGATGAAGTAATATCCGGGCAAGATCAAGAACCCGCCGTGAAAGACGCAGAGAATGTTGATGATCGGAATACTGATTACCGGTGGTTCGAGGTGCCATGTCGCTTAATACCACATGAAATCCGGGCCACTGCTTTTTCAATATTGCTATGAGTTCATCAGAGTATACATCATGACGGAGCCAGTGGATTTGTCCACATTGCTGCCGGTCGCTGATCTCGGTTTCCTGTAGATCAACCCCGACTACAACCCCTTTGGGACCTGTTGCCTCTGCCGCATAGAGACTCCAGCTTCCCGGATGACAGCCAAGGTCAAGAACCCGTTTTCCTTTTTTCAAAAACCCGTACTTTTCCTGAGCCTCGACAAGTTTATATACTGAACGGGCCGGATAATTTTCTTTTTTTGCTTTGTGAAAGTAAAAATCTTTTTCTTTACGCATATCAGAAGTCAGAAGTCAGAGGACAGAAAATCAATGATGGATATCGCTATATACCCGCTCACATAATTTACTTAGCTTCAATAAATGTATCAGGCCAGTTTATCGCTTCCAGGTATAAGGCACTTACGGTATCCGGATTTATGTCAATTTTTTCCAGACATTGAAGACAACTGCCCCAACACCCCTGTTCATAATTGCAAACAGCTTCAAGGTAGGGGCTATAGGTGCTTCCCTTGCCCAGTAATCCATCTGCAACCATAGCCGATAGGGGCAATTGTTGCAAAATATCCTCCATCTCCATATCCAGCATGGCAGGTAATAGTGAAAACAATCCCATTAGAAACAGTTCCTCCGAATCATATCCCTGGGAACTCTGCAGGGCCAGCACTTCACAAAAACGAGCTCTGGTTAACGATATCCGCAACAGTTCATGGGGTTTATCAGAGGCAAGCTCAGAAGCGGCAACTAGAGAAATAAAACGACGGGTTCCCGACTCCCCGAGATATTTTAAAGCACGACCAATACTTGTTACCTTTGCGTATAAAGAATAATAAGCGGAATTAATATAGCGAAGTAATTTATAGGAGATAGAGACATCGGCGGCAATCCTTTTTTCTATGGTTTCCAAGTTGATATCTTTTTTATTTGCCTCGGCAAGCAAAGAGAGCAGGTTTGCGTTTAACAACGAAATATCTTTTTTAGCCAACACTTCCGGTCTGCAAAAAAAATAGCCCTGGAAGTAATCAAAACCCATATCAAGGGCAGCGGTGAACTGGCCATAGTTCTCTATCTTCTCAGCAAGCAGTTTAACCTTATCTCTATCAAAACGGGTGTTCTGCTCCTCAATTTCTCTTAAATCCATCTCAAGGAAATCTACTTTTATAATATCAGCAAGTTCAACTAATGGTTCCATGCCATCGGTAAAGACAAAATCATCAAGGGCGAGTAAAAAACCTTTTTCTTTCAAATGGCTGCAGGCTGATATTATCTCGGGACTTGGGGGAACCTGCTCAAGGACTTCAACAACAATATTGTCCGGTGATAACTCAAGGGCAGTACCTTCAAGAAGATGCTGTTCGGTAAAGTTTATAAATGCCCGGCCAGAACCCGTTATTTTATCCAGCCCAATATTAAGAAAAGTGTTAATCAGGAGGTTTGCAGTGGCCTTATCACCATCGAAACTGTTATACACATTTTTGCTGCTTACCCGGTGGAGAAGTTCATAGGCATACAGCCTTTTATTACGATCAAATATCGGTTGCCTGGCAATAAATATATCCATATTTTTTTATAAGTTATGCTTGCCTGTCTGTTTTTTCTTAAAACCAGTCAAATTATTGTTAGACAGGTTAAATCGCCCAGCCCACTTTTCATCATCACCCGTGCAGGTGACCTCCCGCCTGGTATCACCAATAACCTTAATATCCATCTTAAGGCTCCCGGAAGGAGCAAGCCAACCTAACCGTTTTGCCCACTCTATAACAGATATACCATCATCTTTGCCTATATACTCAGATAATCCGGCATCCTCAATATCATCTTCTCCGCCAAGCCGATAACAATCCATATGATATAATGGTAAACGACCCTGATATTCGTGCAAAAGAGCAAAAGAGGGACTGGTGACAGGATAGTCAGCACCAACACCAAGTCCACGGGCAACCGCCTGGGTAAAGGTGGTCTTCCCCGCCCCAAGGTCACCATCAAGAAGCAACACATCACCGGCCACAAGCACCCCAGCCAACGCCTCGCCAAAACTATTCATTTCTGCCAGCGATTCAATAAAGAAAACTTCCACCATCATGGTTGGTTTTCTGTCTTCTGTCATCTGGCTTCTGTCCCCTGATACCACCAGGTATTAAGAAACTGCCAGGGATGATAATAGCGGGGCAACTGCTGAGGCTGTCTGAATTTGCGATGAAAAACAAGCCGATGAGTGGCAAGGTACCAGTTAGGGACAACGAGATACTCATACCAAAGCACTCTGTCAAGGGCATGGACTGCAGTGGTAAGATCCTCCTGGGTTCTGGCATAAATAATCTTATACACCAACTGATCGACAACCGGATTTTTTATTCCAGCCATGTTTCTGGAACCTTTCCGGTCAGCAGACTGTGAAGACCAGAAATTTCGCTGTTCATTACCCGGAGACTGGGATTGGCCAAAGGTATTGACTATCATATCAAAGTCAAACTGCTTGACTCTTTTCATATAAAGGGCAGAGTCAATCGTTCTTTGCCTTGCCTGTATGCCTATCCTCTCAAGATTTAAAATAAAAGGGCTCATTACCCTCGCAAATGAAGGGCCGGAAAGAAGAATCTCAAAATTAAATTCCTCACCTTTTTCATTGGCAAGCACACCTTTTTGTACTGTCCAGCCGGCCTCTTTAAGAAGTTTCTTTGCTAAACGAAGATTGGAACGAAGACTTGATGGAGGCGTGGTGACCGGTGGAGTCAAAGGCGTAGTAAAGACCTCTTCGGGGATTTCACCACGAAATTTTTCGAGAAGCTCAAGCTCCTTCCCTTCAGGAATATCGGTTGCCGCAAGTGGGGAATTGGAAAAAAAAGAGTTGCAACGGATATACTGATTAAAAAACAACGCCTGGTTGGTCCACTCAAAATCAAATGCCAGACCAATTGCCCTGCGAACCAGCGGATCAGCAAAGATATCCCTGCGGGTATTAAAGACAAACCCCTGCATGCCGGCATTATTGTAATGGGGAAACTCTTTTTTTATCAGCTCCCCGGAGTCAAACCGTCGCCCCCGTAAATCCCTGGCCCACTGCTTGGCAATATTGATGGACATGAAATCAAATTCTCCGGCTTTAAGAGCCTCAACAGCGACAATCTGATCTTTAAAGTATTTAATGGTTATCCTGTCAAAATTAAACATGTTTTTTCGAGCAGGATGATTCTTTGCCCAATAATCTTTATTCCTTGTATAGGTAATGGATTTGCCGGGATTAACCGCACTTACAATATAGGGACCGGAACCAATCGGCGGCAAAAAGTGGTCGCTGCCGGAGGGGGCAAAAAAACCTGTCTTTTCGCAATTTTTTTGATTCAATATGGGTAACTGACCGGCAATCAAGGGTAACTCCTTGTTTACCTTCTTAAAGTTGAAGCGGACTCTCTCTTCATCAAGGATTTGTGCACTGATGATATCCTGAAAATAGATCTGATAAAAAGGATGTACGCTTTCACTCTTAAAAATATCCAGACTATACTTTATGTCAGTAACTTTGATGGGAGAACCGTCTGAAAATTTGGCATCCCTGTTAATGGTGAAGGTTACAGAGAGTTTATCATCAGCAACTTCTATATGGGAAGCAATCAGACCATATTTTGCAAAAGGCTCATCAAGACTGGCAACAGCGAGAGTCTCAAAGAGAAACATTTCAAACCCGAAAGGTTCTGCACCCCTTAGAGTAAAAGGGTTCATTTTATCAAAAGAACCAAGAGCATGGAGCACCAGTTCTCCCCCCTTGACAGCCGCCGGGTCGGTATATTCAAAATGGCTAAAATCCGCCGGATATTTCAAAACACCATCAATGGATAAACCATGCCCTGAGAGACTGATAGCCGGCAACAACAAAATATTAAGACAACACAAAAAAGATAAGAATAGTCCTGTTTTTTTTCTGCTCATATCAGTTTTCCATATTTTATTAATTATGCGGAACAATCTTCTATTTCTTTTTTTCAAGCCAGGCGCAAATATTATGAAGATTTTTTATTCATAAAAAGGTAGATTGCGTGGCACTCTACTTGTGGATAGTGTCAGAAAAAAACAATCCATTTGATCATTAACAATAATTATAGCATAACATAAAAATAAGTAACAGCAAGGAGAAGACAATGGGACAGACCATTGCGGAAAAGATTTTTGCAGCCCACCTGCGTGACACCCCTACCCCGGAGAACATGGTTCTTGATATAGATGTAGTTATGTGCCATGAGATAACCACTCCGATTGCAATAATGGATCTCGTTGATAAAGGTATGGATAAGGTGTTTGATCCGGATAAAATAAAGGCAGTGATTGACCATGTCACCCCTGCCAAGGACTCCAAGACGGCAGCCCAGGGAAAAATAATACGTGACTGGGCAAGGCGACATAAAATCAGGGATTTTTTTGATGTGGGCAGAAACGGTGTCTGCCATGTCTTGTTCCCTGAAAAAGGTTTTATCCGCCCCGGCTATACAGTTATCATGGGAGACTCCCATACCTGTACTCACGGTGCATTTGGAGCTTTTGCCGCCGGGGTGGGAACCACCGACCTTGAAGTCGGTATCTTAAAAGGGGTCTGTGCCTTTAGAAAACCCCGTTCCATGAAAATAGAGATCAGCGGCACCCTCAAGGTCGGGGTTACCGCCAAGGATATCATTCTCAATATTATTAAACAAACAGGTGTAAACGGAGCCACTAACCTGATTATGGAGTTCAGGGGTGAGGTGATTACAGCCATGGACATGGCTGCCCGGATGACCATCTGCAATATGGCTGTGGAGGCTGGTGCCACCTCAGGTATCTGCCTGCCAGACCGGACAACGGCCGATTACCTGTGGCCGTTTATCAAGGATGAATATGACTCACCGGAAGCGGCTGCATGCGAATATCTCAAATATCACTCCGATGCGGATGCTGAATATGAAAAAACACTGTCTCTTGATGTATCCTCCCTGGAGCCACAGGTTACTTACGGGTACAAACCGGATCAGGTCAAAGATATAGGCGAACTTGTCGGTACCCCGGTTGATCAGGTATATATAGGCTCCTGTACAAATGGGCGGATAGAGGACATAAGGGCGGCGGCAACCATCCTAAAAGACCGCAGGATTGCCGACACGGTGCGGGGCATACTCACCCCGGCTACCCCTGCCATATACTCCATGGCCATGGAGGAAGGGTTGATTAAAATTTTCATGGACAGTGGTTTCTGCGTTTTAAACCCAACCTGCGGAGCCTGCCTTGGCATGAGCTGCGGAGTTCTGGCTGAAGGCGAAGTCTGCGCTTCAACCACAAACCGCAATTTCAATGGCAGGATGGGCAAGGGCGGAATGGTACACCTTATGAGCCCATTCAGTGCAGCAGCGGCTGCGGTAACCGGCAAAATTTCAGATCCACTGGAATTTCTCGCTTAGAAAAGAAAGAGAAAAATCAGTTAGACAGGCAGAACAAGACAATCATTTTATCTATCCTCATCGACTATTTAATTTAAGTACAGATAAGGAACAAAAAAGAAGTGTTGGAGAAATACAAAGTGAAAAAATTTGGTGGAACAGCATTTTTTATAAAAAGAGACGATATCAATACCGATGAGATCATTCCGGCAAAATATCTGACCGAAATTTCAAAACAGGCACTGAAACCTCATCTTCTCGAAGATCTTAGTCTTGAAAACGGCAGTTTTGACCCTGACAGCCAGGAATTGAAAAAATCAACCGTACTGGTAACCGGCTCAAATTTTGGCTGCGGTTCTTCAAGGGAACATGCGGTATGGGCATTGGAGGTAAATGACATCAATGTGGTAATCGGCGAGAGTTTTGCCCGTATCTTCCGTCAGAATATGTTTAACTGCGGTATTCTCGCCATTGAACTCGATAGAGAAGAAATAGAAAAACTGTTTGCCCTTGCTCCGGAAGTCAGCATCGATGTTGATTTGAAGAATGAACAGCTAAGTGCCACAGATAAAAGAGGAGGTCAGGTCTCATCCAGTTTTTCCCTTAATAGCTTTGACAAAGAACTTGTTGGAGCAGGTGGCTGGCTGACATATGCTGATTATAACTATTAAAAATCTGCAAATCAAATGTGGTTGACTTAAAGACTATAAATGATTTATCCTTAGCTGAGTACTAATAACGGAGCAAACTATGTATAATGGCGAGGTAAACGACTATATGTTGTAAATACAAATAAAAACATAGGGGCTGTCACCTGATATCCATACAGATATACTTTATCTCCAAATACTCCTCAATCCCGTATTTTGAACCTTCCCGCCCTATGCCCGACTCTTTAATACCTCCAAAAGGAGCTGATTCACTGGACATAACCCCGGTGTTTACCCCCACCATTCCATACTCCAGAGCCTCTGAAACCCGCCACACCCGCCCCGCATCCCGGCTGTAAAAATAAGAAGCCAATCCATAGGGGGTATCATTGGCAAGGCGGATTACTTCATCCTCGCTGGTAAAGGAAAACAGAGGAGCCACTGGCCCAAAAGTCTCCTCATGAGCAATTTTCATCGCCGGGGTAACGCCAAGGAGAATTGTCGGCTCAAAAAAGAAGCCATTCTCCCCTATTCTTTTACCGCCGCAACCTATCTTTGCTCCTTTTGCAAGGGCATCACTGATCTGATCTTCAATTTTGACAACCGCATTTAAATCAATAAGAGGTCCCTGGTTCACCCCCTCATCAAAACCATTACCGACCCGAAGACGGGAACGAACAGCCTCAATCATCTTTTGGGAAAACTCCTTATATACCCCTTCCTGAACAAATATCCGGTTGGCACAGACACAGGTCTGGCCCGAGTTTCTATATTTGGAGGCAACAACCCCGTCAACAGCCGCGTCAATATCCGCATCATCAAAGACAATAAAAGGTGCGTGTCCGCCTAACTCAAGGGAAATTTTCTTGACCGTACCAGCACAATCCCGCATCAGTTTCTTGCCGACCTCTGTGGAGCCTGTAAAACTGAGCTTGCGAACAAGTGGGTTACCCGTCAACTCTGCCCCTATCTCAACAGCCGGACCGGTAATCACATTAAATACCCCCTTTGGAAACCCTGCCTTTTCTGCAAGGCAAGCCAGAGCCAAAGCCGAAAAGGGTGTCTTGCCGGCAGGCTTAACCACCACCGGACAGCCGGCAGCAAGGGCTGGAGCAACCTTGCGGGTAATCATCGCCGAAGGAAAGTTCCAGGGCGTAATAGCCGCACAAACACCAATCGGCTCTTTAAGGACAATTACCCGTTTATCCGGCATGGCCATGGGAACGGTGTCCCCATATACCCGTTTTGCCTCCTCGGAAAACCATTCGACAAAGCTGGCTGCATAGAGAATCTCTCCCCTCGCCTCGTCAAGCGGTTTTCCCTGCTCCGCCGTCATGATTATAGCCAAGTCTTCCTGGTACTCAACTATAAGTTCATACCATCTTCGCAACAACCCGGCCCGCTCTTTTGCTGTCCGTATACGCCAAGCTGGCCAAGCCTCCTGTCCACTCTCAATTGCAGCCCGCACTTCCTGACGACCAAGCAAAGGCACACTACCTATCCGCTCCCCGGTCGCAGGATTATAAACGACAGCTGTTTTTCCGGATACGGCTGCTTTCCATTCTCCGTTAACAAAACATTTATCCGACAATAACCAGCCATTAGTGAGTTGCATATTTATAACCATTTTTATTATTTATTTTAGAAAAAACTTACTGCTCAGTACAAAAATCATTTTACATGATTATTGAAAATTAGATTGCTTCGTCAAAAAAAAAAGGTACTCCCGCAGGGTATCATATATTTTGTTTTTAACTTTACCCCATATATGATATAAATAAACAAGTTAAAATGTAAGTGCTATTAAGAAACCGAACAAAACAGCTTAAAACAAGGTAACAC
>CAZEMY010000097.1:0-8372 GCA_964513405.1 uncultured Desulfobulbaceae bacterium | reverse complement strand
TTGACCCTGAACTGACATTGAGCCTGCCACCCCATGTAACAGCCGCAACCGGCATAGATGCTCTTACCCATGCCCTGGAGGGGTTCACATCTGTCCAGGCTCATCCGGTATCCGAGATGTATTCAATCAAAGCCATTGGGCTTATCAACGAAAATATCCGCACGGCCTATGCCGACGGAAGAAATATTGAAGCAAGAAGCAACATGCTCCTTGCCAGCCTGCTTGCCGGTAAAGCTCTTGCCACTGCCGGAGTGGGTCTGGTTCACGCCATGGCATATCCGCTTGGCGGGTTGTTTGGCATTCCCCACGGGCTTGCCAATGCGGTTCTTCTCCCCTTCGTCACCGAGTACAACCTGATTGGCAACCTGGAAAAACATGCCTTTCTCGCCCAACTATTAGGGCAGGACATTTCAAATATGTCTGTTCGAGATAGTGCTGAAGTTACTGTTGAAGAGCTACACCTGCTAAATCATGACTTAAATATTCCCGCCAACCTCAAGGAACTTGATATACCTGAAAATAAAATTGAAGAGATGGCTGAAATTGCCCTCACCGTAGCTGTACCAGTAAAAAATAACCCCAGGCAACCGACAAAGGATGATATTATCTCAATTTTTCAACACGCCATGGGTGCCAGATGACAGAAGACAGAAATCAGAGGACTGAAAATCACGGGTGCTAAACCCCGTGATTTTGTTTTTTTATCAGCCGCAAACTGCTGACTGTTATGGTTTCTGTCTTCTGTCTTCTGACACGGTGCCGGAAAAATCCCAGATCCGGTTTGCAGTATCCTCTTTGGAAAGAAGCGGTAATTTCAACCTGCTTTCCCGGCTCAGGATGGTTACCTGATTTGTTTCCACATCAAAGCCGCTTTGTTCACCTGTTATATCGTTGACCACAATCATATCAGCATTTTTATCGACCAGCTTTCGCATCCCCTCGGCTTCATGATTTTGGCTCTCAGCAGCAAACCCTATGAGCAGACAATCAGCTCTTTTTTTTCTGCCAAGTTCCATGAGGATATCTTTATTTTTCTCAAGCTGTATGGATAATTCGGCGGTGTTCTTCTTGATCTTATCCTTCTGGTACAAAAGAGGCTTAAAATCAGCAACCGCAGCCGTCTTGACTATAATATCTGCATCATCTGCGATAGACATTACCTCTGCCCGCATCTCCTCTGCCGTTATGACCTGTACAATTTCAAGATAAGGAGGTTTTTCAAGGGAATTAGGACCGCAGACAAGGGTGACCTTTGCCCCCCTGCGAACAGCTGTCCTGGCGAGAGCAAACCCCATCCTGCCACTGGAGCGGTTGCTCAAAAAACGCACGGGATCAAGCGGCTCTCTGGTGGGCCCGGCAGTAATCACGATTTTTTTACCCTTTAAATCCTGCAAACAGAACTCTGCCAGAATCTTTTCACGAACAATAGCCCAATCGGGGAGACGACCGGCTCCCTCTTCACCACAGGCAAGTAAACCGGAATCAGGCTCAACTATAATATAGCCAAACTCTGACAACTTTTTAAGATTAGCACGGGTTGCAGGATGGGCAAGCATACGACTGTTCATTGCCGGACAGACCACCACCGGAATTTTTGCCGCCAGGATAATGGTTGAGAGCAGATCATCAGCCATGCCATGGGCAAGACGGGCAATTGTCTGAGCGGTTGCCGGGGCAACCAGGATAAGATCATTCTCCAGGGACAGAGATATATGAGCCATCAGGTTATCGTAATCCCCGGCAAACATATCCCGGTAAACAGGGCTACCAGCAAGAGCCCCAAAGGTAAGAGGAGAAACAAACCGCTCAGCTGCCTCTGTCATGGCAACAGTTACCCCGGCAGATTCAGCAGTCATTTCCCGAACCCAGCCTGCAACCTTGAAAGCGGCGATAGAACCGGTAACCCCAAGCAGGATTCGTTTACCGGCAAGGGTTGATATCGTTTGAGCGGACAACTCAGTCATATTTTTTTAAAAGAGAAATTACCTGCTAAATGTTTCGCCAAAAGGACTGGGTTCGCGGACACTGGCTTTATCAATGGTAATATACATGGTCAAAGTTGTTTTTGCGAAACTGCTTTCCGAAATAACCATCATACTGGTCTTGCCAGGTTTAACAAAGGCAAGCATGATATCATCAGCAATTGCCTCTCCCACATGTCTCCAGTCATTATCAACCATGGAACCGACCATGAAATCTTTCAGTGACAGGACATCAACATTGCCAGTGTAAACCCAGATTCCACCCCGGTATGATTCTGTTTTGATAGACATTGATTCATCCCGTTGCCATTCCATATAAGCTGGTATAACAATGTCTTTTATATCATCGGCAAAACCAGGTACCGGCGGCAACGAAGATACATCAACATCTGAGTCCAGACCACTACCAGGCACTATGGAGGCACAACCGGTGAATAGCATCATAGACGCAAGGCATAACAAAACAATCTGCATACTCATAAAAAAACGAACTCTCTTCACCTGTCTTCTCCTTTGCAAAAAAAAATAAAAACAAAATACCTCTTAAAGTTTTCATAATAATTTACTATATCTGCAAAATAATTATAATGAAAACCACGCCATTACATTTTTAGTAACTATTCAGGTAGCACCTTGATTTAGCAAAACCACCGCACTGTAACTGTTCAGGGGTTCTTCATATTTGTTCATTTTCGCCTGTGCCGCATATGCAGTTATATGTAAGCAGGCTAAAATGGACGAAGATGAGGTACACCTGAACAGTTACCATTTTTAAAATAATATCCCCACCCTGTCAACATCGTTTATTTATTGATAACTTTTTTTTGACCATAAATAATAAAAAAACACCCCTGCATCTTACTATTTTACAAAACCTGAAAAGACATATTTACAGGGTGAAGTTTTTCACTTATTTTGTATCAACAAAAAAAATATATTCACATTTCCCCTAAACCAAAAAACAATATGATACAGCAAAAATATCCCTCTTTAAAACTTGTTGACACCCATTGCCACCTTGACATGGAATCCTTTACTGAGGATATTGACCAGGTCATTGAAAATGGGTTACAAGCGGGAGTAAAAACAATAATCACCATAGGAATTGACTTGAACAGTTCTAAAAAGGCTGTTCAACTTGCCGGAAGATATCCCTCTGTTTTTGCAACAGTGGGAGTACACCCCCATGATGCCGACAAGGTAACGGATAAAGACCTTGCCATTATAGGCGAACTTGCCGGCCATGAAAAGGTAATCGGATACGGAGAAATCGGCCTTGATTATGCCAAGATGTATGCTCCGAAGGAGAAACAAAAAGAGATATTCACCCGTCAGCTGATTATGGCAAAAGATCTTAACCTGCCGCTTATCATCCACGATCGGGATGCACATGCCGACACTATCCAAGCTCTTGACAATTTCGCCCCGTTTCCAGCAGGAGGTGTCATGCATTGTTTTTCCGGCAACCTGGATTTTGCCAGACAGGTAATAGAGCTTGGATTTTTTATTTCCATACCCGGCATAGTTACTTTCAAGAATGCTCACTCACTCCACGAGGTCGCCCGTAAAGTACCGGCAAATATTCTCCTCCTCGAAACCGATGCTCCCTTTCTGACCCCTGCCCCTTACCGGGGGAAGCGAAATGAACCGGCACGCATTATCCACACCGCTGCAAAGGTTGCCGAATTAAGAGATATCTCCATTGAAAGACTTGCCGAAATAACCAGCAGAAACGCCGAAAAACTTTTCAGCATTCCCGCACTTTATGAAAATAACATAAAAAAACAACTTGAACTATGATATGTAAAAACCTGAAAAAAATCCGCCAACAAATAGTGCAGGCTACAGAGCGAAGTGGTCGAAATCCCGATTCTGTACAATTAATCGCAATATCCAAACGGCAGGAGATTGAAAAAATACAAGAGGCTATATCCTGCGGACAGTTAGTCTTTGGAGAAAATTATCTGCAGGAGGCAAAACAAAAAAAAGAGTCTTTTCCAAAAGACAAAAATATAAGCTACCACCTCACAGGACACCTGCAATCCAACAAAGCCCGGCTTGCCGCAGAAACCTTTGATGTGATTGAAACCGTTGACAGAATCAAAATTGCCAGGGCTATTGACCGCCACTGCACAGATATTGGCAGGGAAGTTTGCGCTCTTGTTCAGGTCAATATCGGCAGGGAAAAGCAAAAACACGGGGTTCTACCCGAAGATACAGAAGATCTTCTCCGCCGGATAAAAAAAGAAACCAGTTTAAGAGTTATCGGTCTGATGGCAATAATCCCCCGCACAGATGAGCCGGAGTCAGGAAGACCATATTTCAAGGCCATGAAACGGCTTGCCGACACCTTGAGCGATAATAATTTATTTGATTCTCACCGCAGAGTGGAACTGTCCATGGGAATGTCAGCAGATTTTGAAATAGCTGTTGAGGAAGGAGCAACCATGGTCAGAGTTGGTACGGCTCTTTTTGGCACAAGAGAATAAGGAGGGGGAATTAAATAAGCTTTGATATATAACGCCACTATTTTCTTGTCTTCCACGCTAATATGAAAACAAAAAAAGCTCTTTGAACAGTCAACACCATTCAAAGAGCTTAAATAAACCGTCAAGAACTTAAAAAGCTGTAAACCTTTAAAAACTACCCCCGCCGCGAAGAAGATGCCCTCTTTGCTGCCTTCAAAGGATTAATACGAACTTTAATCACTTTTCTCTCAGGTTTGGCGTGGGTGGCAAAGTTACAAATACCCACCCGCCATCTTGCCTCAGGCTTTATATATGTTTTACAGTATGTTACCTCGTTTTCAACAACAACCCGTTCACAGCCGTCACATTTCTCGGCAACAGGCTGAAACTGCCGCCCGCTGTAATTCATCTCACCAGTACTTTCCATGGCCACTCCTTCTTGTGAAAAAAAATAAAAAATCCCTTGAATCAGAGATTAATTTTCCATACAATTAATATATGAATCGTTTTAGTTATGATTGGAAAAACAAAAAGATAATCTTCTAACCTAAAAACAGTCATCTGTCAATCAATTATCTTGGGCTGGGCAAATGGAGATGCATGGATAGTCCTACTTACCCAATCTTTTAGATTAAATAATATCATGGAGCAGGCTTATGCCAGTTTATGTCTGGAAAGGAAAAAACAGTTACGGTGAAAGGCGAAAAGGTGAAATTGAAACTGTTGATGAATCCGCAGCCCATAGTCAACTCAAGAGACTTAGAATATCAAATTTCAAAGTAAAGGAAAAACCAAAAGATATCTTTGAGAACATTGCCTTTTTCAAACCAAAGGTAACCGGCAAGGATCTTGTCATCTTTACCCGTCAGCTGTCAACCATGATTGATGCCGGACTCCCCCTGGTGCAATGTCTGCAAATTCTCTCAAAACAACAGGACAACCCCACCTTTAAGCAGACCCTCATTGATATCCAGCAGGATGTGGAGTCAGGAACCACTTTTGCCGATGCCATGCGTAAACATCCAAAGGTTTTTGATAACCTTTACACAAACATGATCGAAGCCGGCGAGCTTGGTGGTATTCTTGATACAATTCTCTCCCGACTGGCCGCTTTTAAAGAAAAGTCCATGCTCCTGCAGAAAAAAATCAAAGGTGCCATGACTTACCCTACTATTTGTCTCGGTATATCAATAATAATCCTTGTCGTTATTCTTGTTTTTGTTGTGCCTGTATTCGAGAAGATGTTTGCAGACTTTGGTTCTGCCCTGCCGACGCTTACCCAAATTGTTGTCAACCTGAGCAATTTTTTTAAAAGTAATATTATCTTCATGATTGCTGGTTTTTTTGTCTTATCCGTTGTTATAAAGAAAATATATAACACAGAGAAAGGTCGGTTAAAGATGGATGCCATGTCCCTCAAAGCCCCTGTCCTCGGAGTTTTGTTGAGAAGAGTTGCGGTTGCCAAGTTCACCCGAACTTTGAGTACCATGCTCCAGAGCGGCGTTCCCATTCTCGCTGCCCTCCAGGTAGTTGCCAGAACTGCCGGAAACAAAGTAATTGAACTTGCCGTATTCAGGGTTTCAGATGCCATAGCCGAAGGTCGCCCCATAGCTGAACCTCTTGAGGAAACAGGTGTATTCCCCAACATGGTTGTCCAGATGATAAATATCGGGGAATCAGCCGGTGCCCTTGACACAATGCTGGAAAAAATTGCTGATTTTTATGACGACGAAGTTGATCAGGCGGTTGACAATCTGACCGCCATGATAGAACCGTTTATGATGGTTTTCCTCGGAGGCATGATCGGCGGTCTCGTCATCGCCATGTATTTGCCTATCTTCAAAATGGCCAGTGTGGTTGGTTAAAGGGTACACGCTCACAGTCATAAAAAACAAAATAAACATTTTACCATTACAGGCTTTGCAAAACTGCCATAAGATGCTAAAGTGACAAGATGACTATGTAATATCAGACAAGCACTCTTTAAAACTAAAGGAGAGAGATAATGGGAGAAATAATCGACATCATTGGCCGTGAAATTCTTGATTCCCGTGGCAACCCAACTGTTGAAGCAGAGGTTTTTCTTGAAACAGGATACTCAGGCAGAGCCGCCGTCCCATCAGGAGCATCAACAGGGCAAAGGGAGGCTCTCGAGCTTAGAGATACCCGTAAGAAAAGGTATCATGGAAAAGGTGTCCTCCAGGCTGTAAAAAATATCAACGAGACCATAGCCCCGGCTCTGCTTGGTTTTGAGTCATCGGATCAAACATTACTGGATCTGTTGATGCTTGAGCTTGACGGCACGGAGAACAAGAAAAAACTTGGTGCAAATTCAATACTTGCGGTTTCCATGGCGATTGCCAAGGCATCGGCTAAAGAAATGGAACTCCCCCTCTACAGGTACCTCGGCGGAGTAAACAGCAAAACCATGCCGGTACCAATGATGAATATCATCAACGGTGGTGCCCACGCTGACAACAATGTTGATATTCAGGAGTTTATGATTATCCCGGCAGGTGCATCCTCTTTTGCCGAAGCGTTACAAATGGGAACAGAAATATTCCATACCCTTAAAGGTGTGCTGAAAGGTCGGGGACAAAATACTGCTGTCGGTGATGAGGGTGGCTTTGCTCCTGATCTCAACTCCAACGAAGAGGCCATGGAGGCAATTCTGGAGGCGACAACCAAAGCCGGTTATAAACCCGGCAAAGAGATCTTCATCGCCATAGATGCGGCAGCAAGCGAATTTTACTCAGCAAAAGACAAAGTATACACCTTGAATGCAGAAGGGAACCCTCACAAATCAAGCGATGAGCTTATAGACTTGTACTGTGACTGGGTTAAAAAATACCCGCTCATATCCATAGAAGACGGGCTTGACGAAGCTGACTGGAAAGGGTGGAAAAAACTGACCAAAAAACTGGGAGACAAAATTCAACTGGTCGGTGACGATATCTTTGTTACCAATACCAGTATCCTCCAGGAAGGTATTAAAAAATCAGTGGCAAACTCTATCCTGATAAAACTCAATCAGATAGGAACAATCACCGAGACCATAGATGCCATCGAGATGGCACACCGGGCTGCCTACACAGCTGTAATCTCTCATCGTTCCGGAGAAACAGGGGATACAACCATCGCAGACCTCTCTGTGGCTCTGAACACTGGACAGATTAAAACAGGAGCACCTTCAAGGAGCGATCGGGTGGAAAAATACAACCAACTCCTGAGAATTGAAGAAAACCTTGGCAGAGCCGCCCGGTATGCAGGCAGGAAAAGTTTTTCATTTCTCAAATAATTTCCATTGACAAGGAGATTAATTAAAGCGTATCCTCCATGTAGCTAAGGAAGATTTTTTTTATTTTTTTATCTACTTAAGGAGGTTGCCGGGAATAAACATTTTGGGCAGCCTCCTAATCACTGTTCTGAGGATTTTCTCAACAGTAACCTACACGAAATTTTATAACAAAAGCATAATGGAGCTTCAGATATGACCCTGACAAAAGCCAAGTTAGTCAAACAGGTATACAACGCCCACCCTGATCTGACCAAAACCCGGGCAACCGATGCTGTAGAAAATTTTCTTGAGTTGATCAAGGGGTCTCTCGTCAAGGGAGAAAATCTCCTCTTGAGTGGATTTGGCAAATTTAATGTCAAAGATAAAAGAGCCCGTCGGGGACGAAATCCACAAACCGGTGATGAACTTATCCTTGATGCCAGACGAGTAGTTATCTTTAAGCCTTCTGGAATATTACGCGACAAGATTAACGAGAATTTATAGACTGGCTGAAACGGTTGCAATGGCTGGTCTGTGGCATACTACACATACATTAAACTGTAGTGTGCCCATGTTTTTCCCTGACTGGTTGCCTATGACTGTTTTACGCAGATAATTTTTTATACCACTTTACCTGAACACAGG